>NZ_BORB01000039.1:0-38888 GCF_018332955.1 Lederbergia ruris | reverse complement strand
CCCGCCACCCCATATAAAGCCGTGGATATCACCTTGAAAGAGCCCCCCTGCCACAATGGGCCTCTCCGTTAAACAGATCGAAATGGCGCGTTCCTATTTTGTTCGCCCACAAACATTTTACTCATACCAAGCTGTAAAAATTTAAATGAAATTAAAGCTATATCTTTATTTCTACATTGCAAATCCCTTCATAAAATCTAGAGCCTCTCCATATAGAAAGGCTCTTACTCACTGTTATATCCTTATTTATCTGTCCTAACGAGTAGTGAACAGCACTCCACATGCGCCGTCATCGGAAACATATCCACAGGTTGGACTTCTAAAGTCTGATAGCCGCCATCTTCCAGTATGCGTAAATCGCGGGCAAGTGTAGCTGGGTTACATGATACATACACAACTTTCTTCGGCTTCATTTGCATGATCGTGTCTAAAAGGGCTTGGTCACAGCCTTTCCGAGGCGGGTCCACGACAAGGACATCTGCTTCGATGCCTTGCTTGTACCAGTTAGGGATGATCTTTTCAGCTTCTCCCACTGCGAATTCAACATTTTCTACACCATTTAATTGAGCATTCCTTCTGGCATCATCAATTGCTTCGGGGATAATTTCGACTCCATACACTTTCTTCGCTTTTTGCGCGAGAAAAAGCGAAATCGTGCCAATCCCACAGTATGCGTCAATCACGGTTTCTGCACCAGTCAGTCCCGCATATTCTAATGCTTTTTCATATAATACCTTTGTTTGTTCCGGGTTGACTTGGTAAAAAGAGCGTGCGGATATCGCGAATTGAATCTCTCCAATTGAATCAGTGATGGTTTCCCTGCCCCACAGCACCTTTGTCTCATTTCCGAAAATGACATTGGTCCGTTTCGAATTCACGTTTTGCACAATCGATTTGAGGTTTGGAATGGTCGCCACCAATTCCGCAATAATTTTTTTCCGATTCGGCAATTCCGCCGTTTTCGTTATAAGTACGATCATCGTTTCACCACTTATTTTGCCATAGCGAGCCATCACATGGCGAAGCACACCCTTATGGGATTTTTCATCATATGGTTTGATCCCATATTTTCCACATATCTCTTTTACCTTTTTCAAAACATGATCATTTTCCTCGACTTGAATCAAACATTCTTTCATATCAATAATGTCATGTGTGCGTTGTCGGTAAAACCCGCCAATTAAGCCACCTTCTCGTTCACCGATCGGAACTTGTGATTTATTGCGATATCGCCATGGACTTTCCATGCCAAGAACAGGATGTATGGTGACATTCTCTATTTTTCCGATCCGCTGCATCACATCACTGACTTGTTTTTCCTTGGCAATCAGTTGTCCTTCATAGCTTAAATGCTGAAGCTGGCAGCCGCCACATTCCTCATAAATCGGACATTCGGGGATTACCCGATACCGACTTTTTTCATAGATTTCCAAGATTTTCGCAAAGCCATAGCCTTTATTCAGTTTGGTGACCTTCACTTTCGCCCTTTCGCCTGGGAGGCCATTGGCAATAAATAGTGGATAACCATCCACCTTTGCTACCCCGTTACCGTCATGGGTTAAATCTTCAAAGGTAACCTCAATGATTTGATTTTTTTGAACTGGTAATTGTACTTTCGCCATTGCTGTCGTCCTTTTCCAAAATGTCTTAAAAAAAGCGCAAGCGCCTTGGGAATAGGAAGAAATGCTAAGTTCGCGCCGTCCTGGCGCAACGCCTTTCTGACCAACATCCTGTTGCCCTCCGACAATCAAATGTTCTGAGCCAAGAAAAGTCCGGTTTTGACTTTTATTGGCGAGGGTTTATGACCTCGGGGGGCTAGGCGCTGGAGCTAGATCCAAACACTAGCCAACTTTCTTATCTCGTTAAAAAGGAAATATAAAAGTCGGATCGTGTATTCCTATTTTAATGCATCCTTTAGCTTTTCAAGTTCTGCCTCACTCAATGTGACACCTTTTCCCATTTTTTCATGGTTGGGGGCCCAATCACGAATATCGTATTTCGGTTCTCGCCCATTCCAGCTAATCAGATTAAGTTCTTTTGTCCAACCCTTTGGTGACTCTGAAAGAACGGCAATTTGCTCAGTGATTTCAAATTTAATCTCAGCCACTTTTCATTTCTCCCTTCATTCATTGGTTATTCTAGTTAGATATTACCACAGAATGACTTCCTCACATAACCGCTATTAAAAATCTAAATTATGTCTTGTCCCTTTTCTTCAAAACGGGGACGACGCAGAGCCTTGTCCAACCCTTTATCTCTTGTTTCATCCAAAGCGGGGACAGCGCCGACCTTCGCCGTGCCCCTTTTCTGTGTTTCCTTCCAAAACGGGGACAGCGCCGACCTTCGCCGTGCCCCTTTTCTGCGTTTCCTTCCAAAACGGGGACGGCCGCACCTCTCGCCGTGCCCCTTTTCTGCGTTTCCTTCCAAAACGGGGACGGCCGCACCTCTCGCCGTGCCCCTTTTCTGTGTTCCCTTCCAAAACGGGGACGGCCGTACCTTTCGCCGTGCCCCTTTTCTTCTGTTTCCTCCAAAACGGGGACGGCCATGACTCTCGCCCTCCCCTTTTTCTTCTATTTTCCCGAAAACGAGGACGGCGCGATACCTTTCCCCCATTCCCAATCCCTATTCATACTCAAAAAGGAGACCCAATAATCAATTGGATCTCTTTCATTTTACAGATTTGACTCTTTCGCTTCTAAAATGGTCATAAACTCTTCGCCAGTGATTGTTTCTCTTTCTAATAAATATTTGGTAAGCTCATGTAATTTTTGCTTGTTGTCCTCTAAAATTTGAATCGCCTTCTGATGACAAGTTTTGATGATTTTTAAGACCTCATCATCAATTTTGGCTGCTGTTTCGGATGAAACCAAGAGGGATGTATCTCCACCTAAATAAGGATTATTAACTGTTTCAAGTGCCATCATATCAAACTCTTCACTCATTCCAAATCGCGTTACCATTGATCTCGCAATTTTTGTAGCCTGTTCAATATCATTGGAGGCGCCTGAGGTTACCCGGTTAAAAATGACTTCTTCTGCCGCACGCCCTCCCATAAAGGTAGTGATTTTATCCAAAGCCTCTTCTTTACTCATGAGTACTTTTTCGCCTTCCTCGACCTGCATTGTATAGCCTAGAGCACCGGAAGTCCTTGGGATAATGGTGATTTTATGAACAGGGGCAGAATGGCTTTGTTTAGCAGCAACTAGCGCATGGCCAATTTCATGGTAAGAAATCGTTAATTTATCTTTCATCGAAATGAGGGTATTTTTTCTCTGATATCCTGCTAAAACCACTTCAACCGATTCTTCCAAATCACTTTGGTTCACTTCTTTACGTCCCATTTTTACGGCACGAAGCGCTCCTTCATTAATCATATTGGCTAAGTCAGCCCCAGATGCTCCAGATGTCGCTCTCGCAATCGCATTAAAGTCCACATCGTCTGCCATTTTTACTTTCTCCGCATGCACTTTTAATACTTGTTCTCGTCCTAAAAGATCGGGTAACTCCACTGGCACACGGCGATCAAATCTTCCTGGTCTAAGTAATGCTTTATCTAATGTTTCAGGTCTGTTCGTTGCCGCTAAAATAACGACTCCTTTATCTGCATCAAAACCATCCATTTCGGTTAATAGCTGGTTTAAAGTTTGTTCTCTCTCATCATTTCCACTTGGTCCTCCTGAAGTTCGGCTTTTTCCAATTGTGTCAATTTCATCGATAAAAACAATACATGGTGCCTTCTCTTGTGCTTGTTTAAATAGGTCTCTCACTCTTGCTGCTCCCATTCCGACAAACATTTCCACAAATTCCGATCCCGAGATAGAGAAGAAGGGAACTTTAGATTCACCGGCCACTGCTTTGGCTAATAAGGTTTTCCCTGTTCCAGGTGGCCCTACTAATAACGCTCCTTTTGGAATATTAGCACCAATTTCTTGGTATTTTTTTGGATTGTGAAGAAAATCAACAATTTCCTGTAAGGCTTCCTTCGCTTCTTCTTGTCCAGCGACATCTGCGAATGTTTTACCTGTTTGCGCTTCTACATAGACTTTCGCTTTGCTTTTTCCAAAAGTCATGGCATTCGCGCCACCACCCATTTTTCCAGCTAATTTACGAGCGAAAAATTGCCCAAGTGCGATAAAAATGACTAAAGGCAAAATCCAGGCTAATATAAATTTTAAAAGCGGGGAGGCTTCTTTCGGGACTACCTTTGTAAACTCGACATCCGCATCATATAATCGATTCACAAGGTCTGGATCATCCATACGACCCGTAACATAAACCTTTTCCCTACCACTTCCATCTACAACGGTATAGCCAATTTGATTATCTTGTATTTCAACGGTACTCACATTCCCTTGTTCAATTTGTTTTAAGAAGGTCCCATAATCCACCTCTGATATCCTTTGCTGAATAATAGAAGGAAAGACAAAAGCATTTAGGACCATCACCACTAAAACAGATATTAAAATATAATAGATCAGTGGCTTCTTCGGATTCTTTTGTATTTTCATATATGTTTTCTCCTTATTCTGATTATGATTTTACAGTTTGTCCCATTTTTTGTAATAACCTATTTAATTGTTTTAAACCAATAATGATCTCATTCATAGTTTGCTCAGATTCTGATTTTGTATATAAGCTGATTTTCTTAATGATTACTTGATCAATATCTGTAACAATTTCTTTTCCTTTTTGAGTGAGGATCACCAATACAACTCTTTCATCCTCAGGCTTTCTAATCCGCTCCAACAGCTCCATTTTCTCCAGCTTCTTACACATTGTAGAGATATTTGTACCTGCCATTTTTATTTCATTCGCAAGACTCCCGATCGTATGGGAGCCACTTTGGCGAATTTCCATAAGAATCCGAAACTGAAGTGTCGTCAGTCCAAACTGTTCAATAATTGGATTAAACACTTTATTCGTATTTTCATTAATTTCCCTTGAATAATCCCAGAGATATTGTTTAAACTCCTCCAAATCCATACAAAAAATCCCCCATCCACCTATGATTCATAATACATATAAAGTATATATATTATATTTTATATTAAATATAATATAATTTCAATATAAGGGAAATAAAAAAGAGTCCGCTCTTCAAGTATGTTTGAAAAACGGACACATTATTCTAAAGTAGCTTCTGCGAGCATCTGACAAATTTCATCCTGGATTTTACTCATAGATCCTTGTATGTAATTATTCATCATAATAGAAAAAATCAGCTTTTCTCCGTTTGTATTTGTCACATATCCTGAGAGGGTGCTTACGCCTGTAAGGGAGCCTGTCTTTGCCTTCACCTTTCCTTTCAGCACTTCATCTGTCATACGATAGCGTAAAGTTCCGCCGACCATTTTACCTGGTTCACCTGCAATCGGTTGGGATGCTTCAAAGGCGGGGTACCATCCCTTTTTTTGGACTTTAAATAGTAATTTTGTTAATTCATTCGGTGGGAGCAGATTTTTATCAGAAATCCCTGATCCATCACGTAATAAAATTTGGTCGATATTTAATCCGAAATCAGCAAGCGTCGCTTCCATGACAGCTAGTCCACTGGCCCAACTCCCTTCATTATGAATCACTTTCCCCATTTCCTTCACCAATATTTCCGCATGAATATTATTACTTAGTTTCATAAAGGGGATCAGTAAATCTTGCAATGGCATAGATTTTTTGGAAACTAAAACAACAGCAGACTCTGGTGTAATCCCTGTCCTTTCTTTTCCATTCCAAGCGATTTTCTTATCCTTCAAAGCCACTCCCATTAAATTGACAACATAACCAGTCGGTTCCCAAACCGCCATTTCCACCCTTGTTTTTGCTGTTTCAAGCGGAACATCTCCTTGAATGATGATCCGATTGGTCCCATGTTCTCTTACAATCGAAAGATCATCAGGCTCAGGCTTTTCCTTGGCTACTGTTTTTGCTTGATTGACAATTTCCACATAGTCTGACTTAGGCTTTATCTCCATAATGGGAGGCGCTCCCTCTTTTTTTCCTGGCTCTACATCCAGTATTAGACTGCCTGCATTATAGTCCTCGTCAGGGGAAATCGTAAGGGCTGAAATTTGCCCACCATAATAATACGATTCATCAGACCAGATTAAATCTTGGGAATAGCGGACATCATCATACCAGCTATCATCCCCAATAATATCGCCTTGAATCTTTTTGATCCCCTTCTTCTTTAATTTTAAAGCAAATGCCTCTAAATCCTTTTGCAGAAGGGTTGGGTCGCCTTTTCCCTTGATGTACAAATTTCCGTGCAATACGCCTTTTTTTATTTTTCCATCTGTTAAAATTTCCGTAGAAAATTGGTAGTCAGGTCCTAACACTTCCATAGCTGTTGCAGTGGTCAGCAGTTTCAGGTTAGAGGCCGGACGTAATTGAGTTTGACCATTATGCGAATAGATCAGTTCACCGCTGTCTGCTTTTCGAACACTGATCCCCGTAATAACCCCATCAAGACGCGGGTTCTGTAAAATCGAATTGATTTTTTCAGCTATGGTGGCCGACTCGTTAACAGGATCGGGTGGTTGCTGACTAAACGCAGAATAGATAGATTCCTTTTCCAATACAACGGTTCTAAGTTGCGGAAAATTGCTTTCCATTGTGATGGTGAATCCGCCAGCTTTTGTTGAGATAGGGAGCCAGACCTGACTTTTTGCTATAAAAATGAACACACCACAAACAGCAATAAAAAGAACGATTTTGATTTTGTTTTGATGTTTCAACCTGCTTGTACCTTCCCTCTCATTAAGGTCGGCCATTTTTCCAAACATTCACGAGGAATTCTTTATTTGGATAATCCGATGATTGCAGTTTTTCGATGACTTCATCTATATCATAATCAACCCGAACAATTGATGCTTGTATGCTTCGATCTTGTATATCGACAAGACTATAGGATGCTTGACTTGAACCATCAAAAGGCAGGCCAATACTTCCTAAATTCACCACCGCTTTTCCGTTGATAAAACGAATATAAGGGGTATGAATATGACCATAAAGATATAAATTAGCTTCACGTCCCATTAATTTTTCCTGTATGGTCTCATCATCTGCAAATGGCACTACAACTTCAAATAAACTATCCGGTGTCGCATGAAAAGCATGGATATCCAGGTCACTTATCGTCGTCTTGATCTCTGTTGGCAGATTCTGCAGGTAATCGATATCTGCTTCATTCAGCTGAGAGTATGTCCATTCCCGCTCTTTCCTCATCATATCCAAAGCTTGTTCGGGAACCTCTCCTTCTTCAACACCTCTCACAACCCACTCATCTGCATTCCCTTTAATCACTTGACAATTTAAAGATTGGACCAATTCCAATGAACGCTTTGGCTCTGGTCCGCGATAGCAAAGATCCCCTAGTACAAAGACTTTGTCGACTGCTTTTTCCTTAAGATCTTTCATCACCGCTTCTAAAGCGGTTGCATTCCCATGAATATCCGAAATAAACGCTAATCTCATGTAAAATCCTCTCCCGTAGCTCTTTTTTAAAAGTTTATCGTATTTAATAAGATGATTCAATTCACACTACTTCAGTCCTATTAAAAGTCACCTATCATCCATGGATTTACAACGGGTATCACAATGATCGACCTTTTCATTGAGGTAAGTGGAATGAAGAGGAGCAAGAAGAGATTCACATAATTAACTATAAAAAAGAAAACTGGAACTCTGCTTTTTTCTTCCCTTTTCAGTGCTCCAGTCCTTTACCGTTTCACTTCATAGCCTTTTGGATTTTTCGTTTGCCAATTCCATGCATCTACACACATTTCCTGTATTCCTTTGGTGGCGACCCAGTCAAGTTCTCTTTTGGCTTTGGACACATCGGCAAAGCTCACCGCAACATCACCAGGCCGCCTATTTACTATTTTATATGGTATTCTCTTTCCTGAAGCTGCTTCAAATGCGGCTACTAATTCCAATACACTATACCCTTCTCCCGTCCCTAGATTATAAGCCTCTATCCCCGTTGTGTTCAGTACTTTTTCCAGTGCCTTCACGTGGCCCCTGGCTAGATCAACAACATGAATATAATCACGAATCCCCGTACCATCGCGAGTTGGATAATCATTCCCAAAAATCAATAATTCATCTCGTATTCCGATTGCGACTTGCGTGATATAAGGCATCAAATTATTGGGAATTCCTTTTGGATTTTCGCCAATTTTCCCACTTGGATGGGCTCCAATTGGATTAAAATACCGCAAAAGTGCGATACTCCAGCTTGCATCAGATTGATACAGGTCTTTTAATATCTGTTCAATCATTAATTTCGTTCGTCCGTATGGATTCATTGCCGAAAGACTAGCATCCTCCTTTATCGGAACCTGTTCCGGTTTTCCATATACCGTTGCGGAAGAACTAAACACCAAGTTTTTCACATGATACTTTTTCATCATTTCACATAAACTAATTGTCCCTATAATATTGGTTTGATAGTAGGAAAGCGGAAAAGCAACAGATTCTCCGACAGCTTTTAACCCAGCAAAATGAATAACTGCCTCAATATGATTTTCATAAAATACTGTTTCTAAGCCTGTTTCATCCAGTAAATCAATGGAATATATTTGGATTCTTTGTCCTGTCAATTCCATTACCCTTTGCAATGATTTTGGACGACTATTGCTGTAATTATCAATAACAATCACTTGATAACCGGCTTGAAGCAATTCAAAACAAGTATGAGATCCAATATAACCTGCACCACCTGTAACCAAGATAGCCAAATTTCCTCCCGCCCCTTCACTATAACCAAAGTTTGTTATATATGAATCTTATAATTTCCCTCGTGAATTTATTCATTACTACAAAAAAAAGACCATCACCCTATCCTAAAAATAGGTGATGATCTCTTATTATTTTCCGCCTATTACATTTCAATCTTTTTACCCTTTTCTTGAGATAAAGCCGCTTGCTCATTCACAGCCGTTAAACCAAGCACATCTTCTTTTGTAATGCTAGGCGTTGTCCCATGTAAAATCGAAGAGGTCCACTGTTGCATTGGCATTGGCAAGGCTTCTGGTAATTCCGGTGTTTGCCAACCTTGTTCAGATAAGTGACTGCTTTGGATACGAACATTTCCTTCCTCAATCAATAATACTCCCTCTGTTCCATATAATTCCAATTGGAATGGACTTCCATAGGAAGTAAAGCCAGATTCAATAATCCCAATTGCGCCAGATTCATATTCAACTAAAACTGCTGCATTATCCTCTACTGCGAATTCTTTGGATTGTTGAAATTGGGCTTGTACAGTTTTTGCAGGTCCAGCCAGGCGATTGGTTAAATAGATTGGATGAGCACCTAGATCCATTAAGGCGCCACCACCAGCCTGTTCTTTATTAAAAAATCGCTCAGGTAACCAACCTGTTTTCGCTCCATTTTGTCCGACACCGCCATTATGCGCAAGCCGGCAACGAATCGTTGTGAGTCTTCCTAGTTTACCAGAATCTAAAGCTTCTTGTGCATATAAATAATAGTTTTCTGTTAGACGTGGAAGAGACAACATTAACTTTACATTATTTTCTTCCACAGCTTGATAGATGTCTTCACAATCTTGTACAGTAAAAGCGAGTACTTTTTCAGTAAAAATATGTTTCTTATTTTTAGCGGCTGCTACAATAATTTCTTTATGTAGATTCGTAGGCGTACTCACAATTACTGCATCTATATTAGGATTAGATAATACTTTATCAAGATCCGCTTCAAAAGGGACATTTAATTCTTTTGCCCAATCTTCCCCACGTTTTCTTTCCTCATCCCATATTAGTTCGATTGATAAATCCGGGTTTTGCTTGGCACTGTTGGCATAATCATCTGCATGTACATGCCATCTACTTAGTAAAGCGACTTTAATCAAGTTTGACACTCCTTTTAATGTAAATTGTTATCCCTTTCATCATAAAGGAATAGCTTGAAAATTGACAGCAAAAACAATCATAATGGAGTAATAAAAGCATGCTGACTAGCGGTGTGCAAATCTCGCCAAATTTTATTTAAAGAGGAAGTTTCCATAATCGCGTCCATCCCTAAATATCGCATTAGCGTATCCACCCCTTGAATCACCAGTTGCAGATCTTCTTTACACATTTTACTGAATTGGTTAATTTCTTTTTCAGAAAGGCTGTTTCCTTGTACATGAAGATTCCATAACCTTTCAATCTCTGTATAAAAAGTGTCTACTTTTTGTTGGAAAATGGTTTCTTGTTCAGTTAACAGCAGATCAACAGGACGGAACCTTGTATCATCATTCTTTATTCTTCTTTTCACAATCTGTCTTGCTTCTTGATAAAAGTGCATCGTAATCCCTAAACAAACCGACATAAATGATGCTTGTGAAAAAGGAAGAAAAGGAAAACGATGAACTGGTCCAGCATATTCATTTTTCGGAACATCCAATTTAAAGGTATATTCATCTGAAACTAAAGCATTCCTTACTCTTATTGTGTGACTGCCCGTTCCTCGTAACCCTAAAGCATTCCAATCTTCGATGATTTCCACTTGATGCGGCATGAAGATAAAGCTACGTATTTCTCCCTCTTCTGTTTGGCTATTGGCCGTATAAAAAGAAGCAAATGGAGAACCACTGCAATATTTCCACTCCCCACTTACGATATAGCCCCCATCGATTTTCCTTGCCTTGCCATTGGGATAACCACTTCCTGCTATCACCGCTTTCTCATCTTTAAACAATTGCTCAGCTAATGATTTTTCGATATTGGGAATAAACATTCCTCCACCTGAGCCAATCGCTGTAAGCCAACCCATGTTTCCTTCCGTTTCCGATACTTTTTGGAATACCCGCAAGGCAGCCGGTAAATCTAACATTCTCCCGCCTAGTTCTTCAGGAATGAATAATTTAAACAATTTTTCTTCGTATAGCCATTGAAGCAATGTATCGGGAATCCCTCCTGAATAATCAATATACATTGCCTGCCCCCTAATATCATCTACCAACGCCTTGTCATACATATATGTCCACCAGCCCATTACTCTTTTTTCTTCGGTACGAAATCAAAAATCTCATGGCTTTCGAATGATTCCACGACTCTTTCTAACCATTCAAAATACGCATAGATATATTCTAATTTTTCGATATCTACCCTTGCTAATTCTATCACATCTTCACTTGTATGTTCGTCCGAAACTAATTTTTTTAACTCAGCTAGGGATTTTTTTATTTCGATCTTATGGACAGAAATGGCACTCTCCCACTTGGTAGAAAATAAATCAATAAAGCTCTGATACCAATCTTCCTCCGCCTGATATAAATCTTTTCTTACACCCTTTTTCCAAACCCGTTCCACCATTTTTAAATCGGACAAGGCCCTTACCGAAGTACTCATACTTGTTTTACTCATTCCTAGTTCTTCTTTCATTTCATCAAGGGTCAGTGGTTTGCGTTGAAAAAACATCATCCCATAAAGTCTACCGGCTGATGGAGTGAGTCCATATAAATGAATGTTCTGGGCGATGGTCTCAATAATTCTTTCACGTGCCTTATCCAGCTGCTCCATATCTTCCATATCATTCACATCCTAATAATCATAATAATTTATAAGAATTTTTCAATATATTATAGAAGAAAAAAATTATATAAACCTCATCCATATTAACAAAAATGCCCTAATGTCTCCACTTTATTATATTCGTATGCGGAAAGTAAAGATTTAAGTGTTGTAGGAAACGGGAGGAAATGAGAGGATGTTTAAGAAAACCCATTGTTTACTTTGTACAGTTTATTCTGTACATACAAAATTAACTGAATGAGACGATATATGGTCTTTGTCATTCCCGTCATCTTTCCCTAACATTATATAGGTAACCGAAGGAGGAAGAGTATGGGGGAAAAAAACATAGAAATTAAGGTTGAAAAGTTGACAAAGGTCTTTGGCAAACATCCAAAGCGCGCCGTTCAACTGCTGAGAGAAAATAAAACAAAAGATGAGATTCTGCGTGAAACCGGAATGACCGTTGGTGTGAACCAAGCTTCATTCGAGGTTACTTCAGGTGAAGTGTTCGTCATCATGGGTCTTTCTGGGAGCGGAAAATCCACGCTCATCAGATTGTTGAACCGCTTGATAGAACCTACGTCCGGTAATGTTTGGATTGATGGAAAAGATATCACAAAGATGAACAAAGAGGAGTTACGTGAAGTCCGCCGCAAAAAAATGAGTATGGTGTTTCAAAAGTTTGCACTACTCCCTCACAAAACAATCCAACAAAATACCGAATATGGTTTAGAAATCCAAGGTGTCGATAAGGAAGAACGCGCCCAGAAAGCACGTGAAGCATTAAATTTAGTTGGCCTTGGTGGCTATACGGATAAATATCCAAATGAACTCTCGGGTGGAATGCAGCAACGTGTAGGATTAGCACGGGCACTCGCTAATGATCCCGATATTTTATTGATGGATGAAGCATTCAGTGCGCTTGATCCCCTGATTCGTAAAGACATGCAAGATGAGTTACTCGATTTACATGACTCTGTTGGGAAAACCATTATTTTCATTACTCATGACTTGAATGAAGCGTTACGTCTTGGTGACCGAATCGCTTTAATGAGAGACGGTGTCATTGTCCAAATTGGCACAGCGGAAGAGATATTAATGGATCCAGCCAATGATTATGTAGAAAGATTTGTGGAAGATGTCGATCTATCTAAAGTATTGACAGCCGGTCATATTATGAAACGCGCTGAAAATGTAACCCCCGATAGAGGACCACGCGTTGCCTTACAAATGATGCGAGATCAAGGTATTTCCACCGTATATGTGATGGATAAAAAAAGAAAGCTGTTAGGCTATATTACAGCAAATCAGGCCTCAGATGCCATTAAAGAAAAGAAAACAATTGAAGATGTCATGACCAAAGATGTCCCGACTGTTAGCCCGGACACATTTTTAGCCGATTTATTTGAATCAATGGCTTCAGCCGATGTACCCTTAGCTGTTGTCGATGATCAAGGACGTTTGCAAGGTATCGTTGTAAAAGGTGCGATCATGGGCGCAATGGCTGGGAATGATGAGGTCATTAATGGAAATGGGGTGATCTCATAATGGAAGATCAACTTTTCCCAAAACTGCCACTAAAAGAGTGGGTTGAAACTTTTGTAAGTTTTTTAACTGATCATCTTGGGGTCATCTTTGATGGAATTTCTAGTGGGATTAAAAGTGTAACGGATGCACTCGTATGGCTATTGTCGATTGGTCATATTCCTGGTGCACCTTACATCCTTATCATTATAATCTCACTTATCGCTTGGCGAGTAGCAGGTTGGAAAACAGGACTCTTTTCACTTATTGGGCTTGCTTTAATCAATAATCTTGGTTATTGGTCAGAGACGCTTGATACTTTATCGCTCATCATTATATCGGTTATCTTTTCCATCATCATTGGGGTACCGATTGGCATTTGGATGTCGCAAAAAGACTCCGTCCAGTCCACAATTACACCGATTCTTGACTTCATGCAAACAATGCCCGCATTTGTTTACTTGATTCCATCTGTTGTTTTCTTTGGTATTGGTATGGTCCCAGGAGTCATCGCAACGATTATCTTCTCCATGCCACCGACAGTTAGAATGACCAATCTTGGTATCCGTCAGGTAGACGGAGAATTAATAGAAGCAGCGAATGCTTTTGGTTCAACAACAGGGCAAAGACTTGGAAAAGTACAAATTCCACTTGCCATGCCTACTATGATGGCAGGCGTGAATCAGACGATCATGTTGTCGCTATCGATGGTTGTCACCGCCTCGCTTGTAGGAGCACCTGGTCTCGGAGAAATTGTCTATCGTTCAGTCACTCAAATTAAAATTGGGCTAGGATTTGAAGGTGGTTTGGCACTTGTTATTATTGCCATGGTGCTTGATCGTATTACACAAGGAGTAAACAAAAAGTAAGCAACATCTCCATTTATGGAGTTGTAAATATACATTATTATTTAGGGGGATTTTTTACATGACAAGAAAGAAATTTTATCTTGTAGGTTTTGTATTTATGCTGGCATTTTCCATGTTCTTGGCAGCATGCGGGAACAATGGTGATAATGATTCTAACGGGAACGATTCGGCAGGTTCTGACACAGACGGAGGTAGCGGAGTTGAGTTAGGGCAGAAAGATTTAACCCTTCCTTATGTGGCATGGGCACGGGAAACTCCTGTCAGCTACTTATTGGCTGCTGTTCTGGAAGATGTTGGGTACAACGTTGATGTCAAACAAGTTGAAGCAGGACCGATGTGGTCTAGTGTAGCCGATGGTTCCGCTGATTTCATGGCATCCGCTTGGTTACCATCTACACACGCTAGTTATTGGGAACAGTATGAAGATGATGTTGTAAAAGTAAATGAAGTATTGGATAAGGCACCATTAGCACTTGCCGTGCCAAGCTATGTGGAAGATATAAACTCCATTGAAGACTTGAAAGATAATAAAGAATTTGGAGATTCAGTCGATTGGACGATTACTGGTATTGATGCCGGTGCCGGCATAATGGCTAATACCGAGACAGCTATGGAAGAATATGGATTAGATGATTGGAAACTGGTATCGAGTTCTGAAGCAGCGATGATTGCTGAATTGAAGTCTGCCTATAATAAAGAAGAACCAATCGTTGTTCCACTTTGGAAACCACACTGGGTATTTGGTGTAATGGATATGAAAATGTTGGAAGATCCTAAGGGAATTTACGGAGGAGATGGAGATCAAATCTACATCGTCGCCCGCAAAGGATTAAAGGAAGATGCTCCAGCAGCTTATAAAATCCTAGAACAATATACAGAAGACTATGACATGGTAGAGGAACTAATGCCACCAGTCTTCGATGAAGATAAAGATCCAGCAGACGTTGCACAACAATTTATGGAAGACCATCCAGATCTTATTGAACAATGGACTGAAGGCGTAAAATAACTTTATTTATAATGAAAGAATAGAATAAAAATCCCTCTGCCGACATAATAGCAGAGGGGTTTTTGTTTTATAAGACTTGGGCATTCAAAATGCTTTGAGCAAATATGGACATAAAAGCTGAACAATTTTAAAAATATGGAGGATTGATTATATGGGTAGAAAATGGCCATTTGTTAGTTTAGTATTTGTGCTCGCTCTTTCCATGTTGTTGGCGGCATGTGGAAGCGATTCAGAGGAAGATAATGATTCTAATACAGGATCCGGTATCGAATTAGGCCAGAAAGATTTAACCCTCCCTTATGTAGCTTGGGCACGGGAAATGCCTGTGAGCTATTTATACGCCGCTATTCTCGAAGATGTTGGGTATAATGTGGAGTTGAAACAAGTGGAGGCTGGTCCCATGTGGTCCAGTGTGGCTGATGGCTCCGCTGACTTCTTTACAGGTGCTTCCTTACCAGTCATTCACGGTGAATACGAGAAAAAATATGGTGATGATGTGGTAAAAGTGAATATGAACGATGAACAAACACTAAATGCCCTGACTGTTCCAAGTTACATGGAAGATGTGAATTCCATAGAGGATTTGCAAAACAATAAAGAGTTAGGTGATTCGGTCGACTGGAAAATTACTGGAATTGATCCTGGTGCTGGATTGATGTCGAATACAGAGATCGCAATGGATGAATATCATCTAAAAGATGACTGGGAACTATCCTCCAGTTCTGAATCTGCAATGTTGGCGGAACTAAAAACTAAATATGATAAAGAAGAGCCAATTGTGGTTACATTATGGACCCCGCACTGGGCCTTTGGTGTCTGGGATTTGAAAATGTTAGATGATCCTAAAGGGGTATATGGAGATGGTGATCAAATTTACACGGTCGCTCGTAAAGGGTTTAAGGAAGATGCGCCAGCCGCTTATAAGATATTAGAACAATATACGGAAGATCCAGATATGATTGCGGAAGAACTAATGGCGCCTATTTTTAATGAGGATCAGGATCCTGAAGATGTTGTACGGGAATTTATTGATAACCATCCAGACCTTATTGAGGAGTGGACAAAAGGCGTAAAATAGGTTTGTTCGTTAAAAATGTAAACGGTAATCTAACACGACCATTTATATAGACGAAAAATAGGCAAAATGAATCCATTCACCATAATCGAGGTGAAGGGATTTATTTGCTGCTTTTCGGAAACGAAGTGATCGGAATTGACTATACATAGGCTTCATGACCAAGTTACTGATCTATTTCGTTTAGAACTTCACCAATTTTCCGATCATGAATCACTAGATCAGCATAAATGTCCAATTCTGTTGGCTCAAGATTAATGATCACAAGCTTGGCCCCATTTTGTTTGGCGATCAAGGGAAATTGATTGGCGGGTGTAACACTTAATGACGAACCAAGAACGATGAATAAATCAGCTTTTTCACTTTCTTTTGTTGCTTGCACAAGGGCTTCCTCTGGCAACATTTCACCAAATAAGACAACCGAAGGGCGTAGCTTGCCTCCGCATTCACAAATAAATTGCTCATTAGCATACTTTTCATTTCCATACTCGCGACCACATGATTGGCAATGCACCTTTTTCATCGTCCCATGCAATTCGATTACATTCTGACTCCCCGCATCTGTGTGAAAACCATCAATATTTTGCGTAATCAAACTTTGAATTCGTCCTTCTTTTTCCCACTTGGCGAGAATTTCGTGCCCACGATGGTATTTAGCCTCATTCAAGCCCAATACACGCTGACGGTAAAACTGAAAGAATTCCTCGACATTTTGATTCAGTGCTTCGATGCTTGCAATTTGGCTAGGATCTTTTTTTGTCCATAACCCTTTACCAGAAGAACGGAAATCGGGAAGCCCACTTTCTGTTGACATCCCCGCCCCAGTCAGAACGACTGTGTAATTTGATTCTTTTAACCATTGTCCTAACAAAAAAACCAGTCCTTTCTAGTAATTTTTTGTAAATGTCATGCTCTTTGCCTATTTGTGGATTCCTTTTATAAGATATTTTAAAAGACTGCATTTAAAGCCAGTAATAGCTTTAGATGCAGCCTTTGTTTTACCTCTATTCTAACACAACTTCTACTTCATCTGCCATGGCAGATACGGATTCTAATCCCCCGCCAGATAGATACCAGTTTTCTTTTTAAGTAAAAACTTATCAAAACAACCGTTTCTTATGTATTTACGGTTATTCTATCCATTTTCACCTGACAAGTCAACTATTTTATGGAATTAATTATGTGGTTTATTTCGTGTGGTTGTATAAATGAAGAACAGGAGCACCAGACAAAAAAGTCCAATACTCCTAAATTTGAAATGATTATTTGATTACTGTAAATCTGATTTTCTGACCCAACTATATAATTCCTTAATCAACACATCATCTTTTCCAACCTGCTGAATCGTGTAAGATTTATTTTTATATTGTGTTGGGATGTTAACAGCTGATCTAGAATATTTTTTAGCACCAGATTTAATCTTAACCTTCTGGCCAACTTTATAAGTTTTAGGTTTCGATGTAGGCTTACTAGGCTTTGATACTGGCTTCCCTGCTTTGAGCTTAAATAATAAGTCTAGATTCTGTTTAGCTGTCCCAGAATAGCCTTTAATACCGTACTCAGCAGCAAGTTTAGCCCTATTAGCAAATGAACTATCCATTTTTTTAGCCTTGAGATAATCAACTATACTATTAGTCTTTGTAGAAGCTTTAGGCTTTGATACGGGCTTGTTAGGTTGCTTAGGTGTGCTAGGCTTAGGCTTTGCTTTAACATCCTCTGTAGCCTTGTATTTAACGCCATAATAGCGACAAATGGCTTTGGCATGTACTTCTGCCATATCCTTGATATATTGACCTTGCTTCGATCCAAACACTAAATCAAAGTCTTTATTACCACTCATGAAGCCATTTTCAACTAATACCGCTGTCATATCTGTTTCTCTACAAATGTGAAGATCAGTCCAACTTCCCACCATGCTAGCGTGTAGGCCATTTCCATGAGTAGAGTATCCAGCTTTCTTGATTTCATCTACAACAATTTCAGCAAGTTTTTTAGAATCCTTCGCTGTATGCCAGTAAAAAACACAACGTCCATTTACATCTGAACTGCCATTAGCATTAGCATGAAGTGAATAAACTAAGTCAACCTTTTTGCTATTGTAATAGTTTGTTCTCTGAATCAATGGTACATCATTAGCATATGGCTTCTGATATACGATCACATTAAATCCGCATGTTTTCAGTAGCTTCTCTACTTCAATGGCTAATTTAGAGTTAAAATCATGTTCAGCATAACCTTTTCCATTTTTATAAACTCCCTTGGATGGAGGAAACGTATTTTTCCCATGCCCAATATCAAGTGCAATTGTTTTTGCCATTTATATCATTCTCCTTTTCTCGTTTTAGACAAATAAAAAAGATGCCACCAATTAAGGTGACACCTTGTTACTTCCTGTTCCGTTTTAGTTGCTTCAAGTAGGTATCAGCTTGCTTGGCTTCCTTTGTGATTGAATTATTTTTGTACCATGTCCATAGAGTAGCTACTACTGTAAATGCACCTGTGACAAAATACTCTATTTCCTCACTTGTAAATGGCAATGGACTGATTCCAGTCATAACCAATATTTGATTTACTAATGCCAATATTAAGACTATTGTTCTGATAATCATTCCTTTATCCATATTATTGACCTCCTCCTTGTATATCCAATCTCCTATGAGCTTGCTTAGTTGATTCCTCTACACGTGTGACACGCTCAGATAAATGTGCAATGTTCTTTTCATTCGCCTTTAAATCAATGCGAATACTGTCTACACCTTGACCAATACTATCTAGCTTTGTTCTAACCACGGCTGAATCTGTAGCATCTGATTTGACATCCTTATCCCTGTTACGACTGAATGTTAAATAACCTATAACAATGCCAAATATGGCGCTTATTACTCCAATTGTTATTTCCATGTGCTCCCTCCTTTGATGTCTGTTTAAAAATGGGCAATATAAAAAGCACCTCGTGAGAGATGCTCTTAGCCTTTTTAATAAAATGGAATCCAATCTCTTATTTCTTTTAATCCCTTGTATGTCTTCAATGCAGCCGAATTTTCCGCAAAATATTTTTCACCTTTTAAAGTAACTTCTGTTTTCTCAAAGTAAAATGATTCATCCATAAAAAATTTATAATCATTTATGAGGTTTTCATTCTTTAACCAATTGAGAATATCAATTAATTCATCTGTGCTTATATCAAAATCAATATTTGAAAAACCTTTATTTCCCTTTTCCAATTCTCTTAAAATTGCTAGTCTGATCTTCTTTTTATTCATAAAGGCTCCACCTTACATTCTTAGCTAGTAATTTTCATTTAACGAATGCAGTCATATTCCCTTGTATTGTTAAGTGGCTAACTGTGCCACCTATATTAGAGTATTCTGGCAAGGAATTATAATAGTCTATTGAATCCTGCGTCAGTTTAACTCCTAACTCTAACGCCTGATTTAAAGAGAGCTCTTTTATTTCAACACAACTTTTGTCTAACAAATCGTTTATTCTATCTATTTCTCCACCTCTTGTTATGCAGAATATAATCTCTCCATCTTCAGTACGATTTAACAATGTAACCTCATCATTCTCAAGCAAAAAAACAAATGGGAGATTATAGTCATATCCTGCTACAACTACCGAACCTGTAAACTCTTCATTTATTAAACAGTCATTTAGTTTTGTGGCTATACTTTTCACAGAATCTTCTTGACTCAAATGGAGCCGATTGAATCTTGAGATAAATTCAGGCATTCTAAATCCATCACGCATTCTGTTGCTAGTATAAGTAATTCCTATTTCATTATTTCTAACTAAAAATATTTTCTGCTCTTCATTAGAGATGTCAAACTCCGTATAGCTTCCATCCTCGTAATCAAATCGCTGTGTTAATCGACTATCAGATGTCATTACGATTCCTTCTGGAACGCAAATGGTTGTAAATATTGTCATTACTACTCTACCCCCTTCCTTTATATTATACGACAAAAAAAGGGGGAATAGAGTCTACTTTTTAAATATTTACTAATTTGCAATAGCGTCCGAATCTACATTAAGTCAATTTCATTTGTATCCAAGTCTATAAGACTAACATCTACTTTATGTCTGTCTGCAATTCGCTTACTAAGTAGCCCATCTGGATCTACAAAATCATCTTCCATCCTTTCAGATATCTTTTGAACACGTTCTTTTTCTTCTTCATTTTTTAAATTTACAGTAATGGTAGAGATCATAAAATAGTCATCTTCATATGAATGATCAAGCAAAACCTCAATTCTCTCCATTTGATATACCACCTTTTCTTTTTAATATAGCAGATACCTACATAACAAGATAACTGCAAATGTCAAAGTTTTAATAAAAGTGGTACACTATTGACTTTTTTCTCAGAAAATGTTCTTTTAAGTAAAAACCCCCACTTATTCAGTAGGAGTTTCACCGTTCATAATCTTTTCAATAACCTTTTGCTTAACTGCTGTCTTCATTTCCTCACCTTTGAAAAATTCCTCAAATTCTCCAGTCTCAAAAGGGATATTTCCATTTAGATTAATACCGCCAATGTTCCCAGAAAAGTAAACTTTAATTTGTACAACTTCTCCACTTTCCTCATATGGTGAAACCTGGTTAACCTGTATCATTATTCATCGTCTCCTTCGTTATCATTTTCGTTTTTTAGTTGCTCTAATTCCTGTTTTAACTGTTGATTTTCTTCTTCCAAAACTCTAATTTTCTCCACAAAAATAGCGACTCTCTTTTTAGAAGTCGCCATGTCCTGTGCCCATTCAGCATTTAGATTATCAATTATTTTATTTACATCTTGATTCATACTATTTTTTCCTCCAATTGTTTAATTTTTTGTCTGAGATATTGATTTTCAAGCTTTAACCAATCTACTTCTGTTTGCAGACTGAAAACATCATCCTTTAGCACTGTTACATCATCTTTAATACCCTTTGTAACGGGGATAAGCTGAGTCCATAATCTGTCATATTCAAGCCCTTCTGCCTCTCCGTTAACAAACGTCACATACTCAGGCATCCCCACCTCGATCACATCTTCTGCAATCAAACCGTAGTATCTCTTCAACCCGACTGTGGACCCACCATTTTCACGTATTTCTGCTTTATCGTACCAACTCTTGGGCTTTAAATTTAGAATTTTATCGGAATATCCCTTAGTCTCAACTTCTTCCACATATTCCTTGTATTTCAGCGCGGATGTCGATCTTCCTATTGTTCCAGAATCCGTTACTACTAGATTTGGCGCTCCTGAATAGGTCCGATTATAAAACGTCATGGATTGGATCACCGCCCCTGAACCGTCACGTCCTACTCTTAAAGTCGCACCACCGCCACTGCTATAAATATATTGATCGTCGAGGTACAAATTGCGGACTCGGATATCTCTATAGTTAATAGTCCCACCATTGTTAAAACCGTTTCCGTCCGTAACTCGAACTTCCCCGTCTCTTCTTGTCCCTATATAAAAATTATTCGCTTCTTCTATGGTTCTGATTCCACCAGCTTCTAAGGCGTTACCATTATTGAGAGTACCTCCGCCACTCTTATTCCAATACACACCGTAGCTTCTATCCCGTTTATAGATTTCGTTTGCTCTTAACTCCCCAGCTTCTAGGCGTGTATTGCCTCCAGTGTTAAAATTAGAGTCAACTACATCAATATATGGGTCACTGACCTTTTTGGAAAATCTCAGACCCGCACCCCATCCATTGACGTCTGATCCATACATTAAATACCCATGAGTTTCAGCGCTCGACTCACCATTTGCCACGACAAATTGGAAAGTGTTGTAACCTGGCTTTTCGGATTGTGGTTTTATATTTATTGGTGACTCCACACTAATTAAATCGATACTATTTTTAGCATCCAAAATAATTTTGTTGTTGTCTGCATTTAAAGCAACTGCTCCGTTAAATGATTGGAGCGTTACCCCTCTTGCATTTCCATATTGATATGAGAAAAATTCCAGTGTACCAGAAGCAACGCCATCACCGACACCATCTGCATAAGTGGAAATTCCAAAGTCAGAATAATAAAGTGATTGATCTAAGCTGTCATTTCTTGCTCGCATATAACCATTCTCAAATTTTATTTTAATATCTCGCGTTGTTGTCTGACCTTTCCATGTACGTGTATATTTTCCCCTTGACTCAAGGTAAGAGCCATCAATTAACATATAGTCAATTGCACTTCCACCACGGATTTTTATTTTGCTTGTATCGATCTCTCCTGCTTTAAGCTTATTGACTGATACATTAGCAATCTTCGCATCATCTACAGCCAGGTTAGCGATTTTGGCGTTTGTGACAGCCAAATTTTGAATCTGCCCTGTACCCACAGCTAAGTTAGCGATCTTTTGATTGGTAACGGATAGATTGGCAATGGCTGCTGTTCCGATGATCGCATCGTCTATCAAAGATTGGCCAGATAAATGGATTTTGTCACCAGCTATTCGGACGCCCTCTTTACTCAAATTAATACTCGATAAAACATTGGTTTTATTTACTTGATCTTCAGGTGCTGGGGACCAGTCGGTGGCTTTGTTGCCTTTTTCAAGTTTGACATTTTTGAACTCACCAGTAAAAACAGTTCCAGGCGGCGATCCCGTAACAGAGTTTGTATGAAAAGCAATTTGGGTACTTTCCGTATTAGCTATCGTAGAAGACACTTTCAAAATTATTTCGTATCTATTCCAAGCAGTTGTAAGAGGGACGTTTTGGATATAGTAAGTAGAGTTTCCGCCCCTAAAATAAACTCTTACCACATCACTGTTACCATCTAGTGAACGTGCATCAAATGATATTGCGATATATTTATCCACTAGGTCAGCTATAGAGTTTAGGTATAAATCATACCCTTTATAATTTCTATCTATTTCTTCCAATTCACCACTATTTTTTACGAAATTCCTTCCACCAATCTCCAATCCATCAATTCCCTGAGTAACAGCTAAATCTATTTCATTTGGAAGCACATTAATTCGTGATTCAGCAGCAGTCATGCGATTATCCAAAACGCTTATTTGGTTAGCTTTAAGTTCAATCTGTCCTGCCAAGGTTGTGATAGATGCTTCTGCTGATGACACTCTAGACAATACATTTTCATGATAACCACTAAACTGGACGTTGCCATTGTTTATTATTAATTGAATATCGAGCCATCCGACATCTGCCGGAGAAAAGTGCTCTGTTCCAACCCCTTCTCCCATGCCTGGAATTCCAATTAATATATACGAAGGAAATGATCCAGTCCAATCAGTATTCTCGAAAACATCTTTAGAACCACCACACCTATATATAGCTTGTGGCAATCCGTATAATAGCCTATTGTTTGCTGGTGCATGTGACCCAACAAGTACTATTAATTTATTGTTGTCAAGACTATTTAAAGCATCCGCCAAGTCCTTCGCTTTACTTGAGTCATTATATAGATCATATCGTGTATGACTATCCCACTTTTTAGAAGCTCTATCATAAATGCTCAACCAATATGATCTATTGCTCGAATTGTTATTACCCCATAAAGCACTGCCGTCTTTTCTATATATTCCTGAATATGGTCTGTAGCTACTATTATATTTAGTTGCTACAACACGATAGATTTCAATATCATCTAAATCCGCCCTAACTTCGGATACTCGTAAATCAATTTGATTTGCTCTAACATCAAGATTAGCAATTTGACTTAAGGCACTTGTCATATTTCCGGTCAGTGTATCAATACTTGTTTCAGTATTAGAAACTCTTGCCGTTACATTATCAATGGATGTGATTAATTCTCCAACTTTATTGTTATATACAGTCGTATCAACTTTGTCCCCGAGTAACTCATCGGTCTGTGTCCGTGTATAAACTTCATTTTTTTTAGCCTTGGCTTCAATCAATCCTGCCTGTACAGTTAAAGTTGCTTCCGTTGTTGATACTCTATCTTTAACACCGTTGATTTCGGAATCAAATTCTTCTTTTGTTACCCTTGCACTTAATCCCTCAGCGACTAAGCTGAGCTCAGTTGTGTTTGCTTCAATACTAGATAAAATCCCACTTTTATCTCTCTGATATGTAAGATCATCAACTTTCGCTGCAATTAAATCAGCTTGAGCAAGTAGCTTAGCTGAATGAGATTGAACGGTATTGTCAATTTTTTGAATATCTGTTAATGTTGTTGAAAATCTGCCTTCCAATTCATCGAAATCAGTTACAATTGTGTTAATTCTCCCATTGTGCTCAGATAATAATGAGTCAGTTGAATCTGCGCGATCTCTGAGATTGTCAGCAACATTATTTAAATTATCAATTGCCTGATTGACATTACCTATACGATTGTTTAGATCTTTGTTGAGCCTTTCCTCAGTGGCTTCAATCTCTTGCTGTGTGTATGTAATTTCTTGCATTGGGCCTTGATTAATACGGTCAATTGTGTTCTGCGCCAACTTATCAGCGATATCTAGATTGTTTTCCAAATGATCAGCAACAATAGAACCAAATAGGATGTCATCAGTAATGATACGCCTAGAGGATGCTGTTACTTGATTGCTATAGTCGCTTGCCGTACCTCTTGTATTGACAGCTCTTAAACGATAGTACCAAGTTTCATCTGCCTTAACTTCATGGGAAAAAGATGATACTCTACCACGCCACAACAAGTGTTGACTATCTGGAACAAAATCCTTTACCTTGCTACCGTAAACCTCATAATGGGAGATATAAATCTCACTATCGTAATCCCAATGTAGTTGTATGGTTTCAAATGCGCCAATAGCTTCCACATTGATAGGAGTGCCAGGCTTAATATCAGGAAAACGATCATTAGTGATTGGCTTACTATCTGCTCCCCATTTACCTTGATTACGGTCTATTGTGTCAATCACTTGATCCAATCGGTCATCCTCATAGGCTGATAAAAATTGACCCATCTCAACGGTAACTGAGCCATCGATATCTAGAATGTCATATTCAATGGAGATGATTCTTGTTTGGATTTCGATTGGTCTGGAGAACTCTCTGTCTATGACTCTTGCTGTGTCACCTAGAGCAATGTTCTGGTCGCTTACATCAACTGTTAGTCTATAGTTAACCTCTGGCTTTTTAGCTTGCTGTAAAGCTTCCCAGGTTGCTTGTAACAGTTCTTTTGGATCTTCGTAATCTTGATTACTAAATTCAGCCTCTCGATGCAATAGTTGTCCATTATGCTCATACCCATATTCTAGTAATGCATCAGGATCACCAACCCATTTTGGACCTTTAGGCTTATCAACTGGATCACCTTTAGCTACAGACCACTCTACATCTCCAAAGTCAATATATCGTGTATGACCACCTGTGGCATTGCCTTCGTCATCTTCAATTTCTAATGATGCACCTCGTCCATACATAGCTGTAATAGGATAGCTGAGGACAGTACGCTGTATCTCTTCAATATTATGGTCAATTTCAAATCGTGCTCCGTTGTCAGCCCCTAGACGTTGTTTGATGATGATTTTTCTTGCTGTAATCTTGTTACCATCAAACTCTACAACATCTTTAAACTCACCGCCCCAGACCTCCATAATCTTCCATATAGCATCAATGGCTGTAATGTAATAAAAGTTGGTTGTTGCATTACCTAGCTCAACTTCTACAACTCCAGTCCATCTAGTGCCTTGCAATGCTGCATTAAGAGCTGCCTGAGCTGTTTGGTTGCTGAATCGTCTGTCTACAATAATCTTGTCTTTAAGCTCCATAGATTCAGGCTCACATGTGGCTTCAGTGACGGCTCCATCTATAGTGTTAATATCATCTATCTCTTTGATGACGAAGAGTCTCAAATCGCCTTCTTTATCCTTAAAAATGACTTTGTTTTCCTCTTTCACATGTTCAGCGCCATGGACTGTAGCATCTAATTCAAACAAAAAGGAAGAGCCTTTATTTAGCCCTTCCTCAAATTTGGTGCTTATTAGACCTGTTTCTTCTGTAAAAGTTTTGACTGAGACACCATTTTTATTCAGTATGTAAATTTCCGACAACTATTTTCCTCCTTTCTCTAGTAATATAATTCGTTATATGTAATTTTCGTCTCGTGAGTAGCCTTCAATTTGACATTTCCGTTTGGCAATTGAAACCAACTAGAATCGAGCGACAATGCAACAATCAAGTCCCTACCGTTTAGTTTGATGCTCCTTGTGCGATAATTGATTTCTAAAACATCTCCTGCAAAAAAGCTATAATTGAGAGTGATCTTGCCACCATTATCATTTTCAAGTATGTATTGTTTTGTTCCCTCTTTAAATGTGGTTTTGCTTATCCAATTAGTGGGAACTTGACCACCTATGTTAAAAGTGTTTAATTTAGGCGTAACGTCAATTGTCTTGTCGAACGAATGCTTAAAGGGTATCTGACAATAGACATCTATACTTCCCTCAGCATTGTTTCTAGTGCGATCTGAGACGTCAATCCCAATAATCCTAGCCATATAAAAACGATTGGGAATTGATTCTAATATCAATCGCTTATCAACATCATGGAGGAGCCAGGAAGTCATGTCCTCCTCTAGTTCACTCCATGTCATATTTTTTGGCTTGTTTATAACAAATGGTAAGTCAAATTGAAAAGGCTCAAAGTATGATCTCTTGATGAAAGAGCCTACTCTAAGCCTTCTTGTGTCCAACACTATATCTGTCATTGTCTTCTTGCCTGTTAAAACTGTTAAATAACCCCTAGTTTCTTCATTATAATACATGTCATCTGACCCCTCCTTTCGGTCTTCTATTTTTGGTATACTGATCCCTCTTTTGTGCCTTTGTCATATCATCCTTTAGAGCTTTAGATACCACATAACCATTTAGCTCTAATACTGGAGGAGTATTGGCAATAGCAATCATTTGCTCACTTTGTATGCTCATTAAGTTGGTCATGACATCAGTTAGCTTTGATATACCATCTTCAAGCATGGCTAACCTGTCTTCAAGTTTTGAGCTACCAATTTCGTGTAGCACTGTGAGAACATCTCTGTTATTACTAATCTCTTTGGCCGCTAAACTAACATTTAATGGAGCACTATCAATCTCTTTCCTAAAAGCTTCTGTTGTATCTTTAGCCATTGATACAGCACTCTTAACTGCTGTCTTAGCTTCATCATCAATCCCAATAGCAAAACCTTGTGTAAACCATTCACCAGTTATTGCTGTCTCTTTAGATGGAGATGCTGTTTTAATCGAACTGCGCAAAGCTGATAATGCTTGTCTACCTAGCGACCATGCAGCTGACCATACAGATCCACTACCAGAACTGATTGACCCTCTGAATCCTGCAACGAACATACTACCTGCACCACTTGTGTTAACACTCTTTAAGCCTGATAGACCTCTGTTAGCAACCATATAAGCTGTTGATCTAACAGCGGATGCCTGACCTCCTAAACCACCTTTAAATAGAGACCCTGCTTTTCTACCTCCACCACCATCAGTAGTTTTGGCTAGAACCCCAGTTACGGCACTACCTAATAGACTAGCTGTTGACGTATTGCTAGATTGAGTAGATGATAAACCTTGCTTGTGTGCATTACCCTTGTCTTTACCTGCTTTAGATGCTGAATCCTTTTTCTTGTTGAGTTCTTTGTCTGTTTCATTTGTTACATCAGCACCAGCTTTTTTGTTAGCCCCTTTAGTTTCTTCAATGCCTTTCTTGTGGGCTTCCCCTTTATCCTTTCCTGCTTTCTTGGCTTTTTCATCACCTTTACCTAGTTCAGCAAGTGATTCATCAACCAACTGCTTAGATATTTTCTTAGCATCTTCCTTAGTTTTTCCTGATGCGATCAAGAATTGTTCAAGTTGTTTTTGATAAACATCCTTCGTCCTCTTTGAAAAGTCTTCTGTTCTCTTTAAGGTGTCCTGAGTATATTCTACCCATCGCATATAATGTTCTAAGTCGGTTTCCTGGACTTTTTCCCTTGCGCCTGTGACACTTTCAACAAGTTTAAACTGCTTTTCAAATTCTTTACCAGTGGCAATATCAATCAATTTACCTCTGGCATCTAGATTGTCTGATAAGATACCTAGTGATTTATTGTAGCTAATTGTTGCCTCATAGATCATTGAGTCAGTGGATGCTTGCAAACCAGTAACTAGCTTGTTATATTCACCTTCAAACTCAGGATACATGGCAAGCTGTTTATCAAGTATTGCTTTATTCTCTTGATAAAATTCATTTGCCGCTTGTACAGCATTTTTGTATTGCTCATTTACATTAGAGTAAAATTTTTGAGCTTCTTCATACATAACTTGACCGTTTGTTTCAGCGATTTTTCTCTGAAGATTCCTCATTTCTTCTTGAGTGCTTGCGAATGCTGTAGAGCCTTGACTCATGACTTTTAGAGCTTCTTGATAGGCTTTAGCTACATCATCAGGAAGTTGGCTCAAATCGCCTTTATATTCCTTATGTATGTCGGCAATGGTGTCTACAGCTTCCTTATATCTCGCTATATCCTCATCAATCAATTCCATTGCTTTCTTAGTGGTCTCTCTTGCTGCGTCTACACCTGCTTCACCAGCCACTTCATAAATGCTATATATGGCTTTGGCTATCTTTGTCTTTTGATCTTCAAGAGTAGAAACTACTTGGTCACCCATTTCTCCAAAGGCTTTCACTATCTCTGCTGATGTCTTTTGAGCTTCTTCACCAGACATATTTTTAAGCTCATACATCTTAACCTTAGCGCCTTCGTATAGATCAACATAACCTTTGACACCTTCTCTGGTGCCTTCTGATAGTCCTTCACCGTATATTAAAGCTTCAACTCTAGCTTTCTCTTGTTCCTTCTTGAGTGCCTTTGTTTTTGTCTCATTCGCATAGATAGCTAATGCTAATCCACCTAATAAAGCTGTACCTCCAACAATAGCTAATCCTACAGGCCCAGCAAATGCCATTAAAGCACCAATTGAAGCTGTAAGTGCGCCTACTGCTGTAACTGTGCCTAATATTCCAGCACCTAATAAAGATGTTTTAGCAATGGTTTCTTTCGTAGCGTCATCTAATCCATTAAATCCATCTATTAATTCTGTTCCTTGTTGGATGACATCCCTAAATGCAGGAGTCAATTTCTCAGCTAGACTAATTTGTAAACCTTCTATAGCTGATTTAAATAGAACAATATCACCTTGAGCATTATCAAGCATTGTTTTAGCCATATCTTTAGCGGCACCATCTGCATTCTTTAACTCTTTGGTCGTTCTTTCTAATTCGTCTGATCCTTGTTCGAGTAAGATAGCCCAATGTTTATAAGCTTGAGCACCAAAAAGAGTGGTGAGGACAGCTGATTTTTGTTCTCTAGTCATTCCTTTAGTGCCTTTTTCAATCTCAGCTACAACCTTTGGGAGTGGTTTCATGTTCCCTTCTGCATCAAAAAATGCCATGCCTAACTTCTTCATTTCCTTTTTCATCGCTGAAGTAGGTTTAGCTAATCGACCTAAAGATGTTGCAAATGCTTGACCACCTTTTGATCCTTTGATACCACTATCAGCAAATGCCATTAATGCTGCTGAGGATTCTTCTAATTCCCATCCTAGAGTGTTAGCTACAGGAGCTAGATACTCCATTCCTTCTCCTAGCTGTTCGACATTTGTATTAGCATTGGCTTGAGCGTATGCAAACACGTCAGCTGCATGAGTGGCTTTATTAGCTTTAAGACCAAAAGCCTGCATAGTATCACTTGTTATATCTGCTGCTCTAGCAAGATCAAGGTTGCCTGCTGCTGCTAAATCAAGCATACCGGGCATTCCTGCTAAGATGTCATTCGTCTTCCAGCCAGCTAATGCGAGATACTTCATGCCTTCTGCTGATTGAGATGCACTAAATACTGTGGTCTCACCCAGGCGCTTAGCTTCTTTTCTTAATTTGTCCAACTCTTTGCCTGTTGCTCCACTGATTGCAGATACTTCTGACATTCCAGCATCAAATTCCATTGACACAGCTACAGCTTCCTTAATTGGCTTGACTAATCCTGCAAATGCTGCGCCAGCCCCTAATGACACACCTAGCCCAACATTCCTCATATTTGAACCGATATTCCTAAAAGACTGATCAAACTCTTTAAATGACATCTTAGTCTTTTTGGTCACATTAGCAACATTAGCCATAGTTGATTTAAGCCTTTTAAGCTCACCTTCGGCTTTATTCATTTCGGCTGTGGCTTTATGTAGTCTAGCTTCTAAATTTTGTGTCTCCTTACTGTTCTTCCCTGTCTGATTAGCTGAGTCTTGATAAGCCATCTTTAACTGTTTAACTTTTTGACGATGGACATCTAGCTGTCTAGTGAGTATCTTAACCTTAGCTTCATTGTTTTGGAGCTTGTTACCATACTTATCTGTCTCATTGGCATTAGCCTGTAACTCGCCTTTAAGAGCCTTTAGTTGTCTGCTTAATGCGCCCATATCGGACTTAAATTGGCTAGAATTAGAGACCAACTTGACGCCTAATTGTTTGGCCATTGTTTACCTCCTTTCCTCTTAGCCAATGATCTGATCAATCGTTAATGGCTGCTTATTTTTGTTGTCATTGCTACTATTCTTTTTGTGAGCTAAGAGCTTCAAATGGTAAATTAAATCCATTTCATCAATCTCATTTTGAGTGAGTCCTATTTGCATCAAGCTGTCATACATAGACAAGACAGACTCACTCATTGTTAGTTTTTTCCTTCGTCCTCGCTTGCTTCAATGTCACCTGTCAACAAAGCTGAAGCTTTTGATACTTGATTCAACACAAAAAACGTAGTCCCGTAAATTGTCTGTAATAATTTGCGTCCATCGATCCCATTTTCAAATTCATCAACCGTAAATTTATTGCCAAAGACCTCGCAAACAAATTGAATGTAGGAATCAAGATTATTAATATCAAATTCTTCTGTTTCGATTGCTTGTGATACCTCTACTGCTTGCCTAAATAAGCTACCTTTTACAAATGCAGGTGTAGTAAATCTCTTATCTTTTCCATCTATTTTTAAAGTGATTGTTAAGTTTTCCATTAAACTTCCCCTTTTGTTTTCAAATTTAAAAATGCATAAAAATAGAGAGCCAAATTAATGACTCCCTAACTGTTATTCTTCTTCTGGTTGTTCAGGTTGTTCAGGTTGTTCAGGCTCTTGTGGCTCCTCTGGCGCACCGTCATCACCATCTACTTTACTAATGCATCAGCCGTAGCTTTGTTGTAGACCACATCAGCAAACCATTTGTCAGCTGTTACTGTCTTGCTATCCATTTGTGCTTTCCAGTTTCCGTTGTGTTGTAGTGGCATAAATTTAATGTTTAATTGAGCGTCTTGTGACTCAACATTGCCTTCATCCGTTTGGTGATTGATAGGTAGCAACTCTGGTTTACCTTTTAATAGCCAGTAATAACGATGTCCACCATCTTGGATTTTAGCTCTGAACCCTAGAGCAAGCTCAACTGCTTGGTCATCAATACTAGAGAATACAACATCTCCTTCTTGCTTTTGTCCAAAAATAAGAGACTGAATATCTTGTGGCAAATCTACAACTGTCATTGACACATCAATGTCTGACAGATTAGTAAGCACAGCAAATGCACCATTGTCTGCATATTTTGTGTTACTATCTACGTTAGGTGTCACACTAACATCAACTGCTCCAATTAGTGATTGTGGAGCTTCATACTCTACTGACTCCTTCGTGTCTTTTGTTAAAACTGCAATATGAAATTGATCCAATCCATGTACTAATTTAGTCATATTTTTCCTATCTCCTTTAAATTATTTAATTATTCCAAAAATTCTTTGTAAATCTCAAGCCTCTGTGATAGAGCTTGGTGTCTTCCTCGTATAAATCTTGTGAGTCATATTTTTTGTATTGTAATTCGTGCATTATTTTTGCTATCAATCTAGTGATCTCTGTTTGCTTATGTATCGTTGCTTCATCACAAAAAACACTAATCTGAAAATTTACTACTGATTTATTGATCTTATTGTCAGCGTAATCCTCGTCATAGTTCCCAATTTCTGTATACACAACTCTTGGAAAATCCGCTGACTGTTTTGCCACTAAATTATGGAAGCCACCAATGACTAAGCTAGTTAGTTCCTCATTACCTTTTAGCGCACCTAGTAGCTCCGTTTGGGCATCATAACTATCTGTCACTCAATGACCTCCTCTAGCTTTTTCATCATCACTCTATAAGCTTCTGCTTCTCCTAATTCACCACTCTTATCAACAAACGGTCTTGGAGCCATCTTACTTGTGCCCCACTCCAAAAAATTAGCTCTCCAAGCGACTTTATTATTCGGTTTGACTATAATCTGTAAACCTTCGTCTGTCTCTCTAGCTCTTCCAATTTGGATATTGTCTTGGGTATGTGGCTGATCTTTAGTTGATCTATTGACCCCTTGTCTTTGATATTTTGCTATGACTGCGCCTCCTTCTTTGAGCGCTTCGGTTTCAACCTTTTTAGTTTTATTTCCCATTTGCTCAAACTCAGCTATAAGCTCATCAAAGCCAGTGAGTTCCATGTGCATACGTTTCATGGTCTGATCTCACTAGCCAATATTTCAAGCTCAATATTGCGCTCTTCAAGGTTATTGATAAAAGTAATGGAGTAAATTTTGTCTCCATATTTAATCCTCATATCATCAGTTACATACCTGTTGTAACGAATGGTTATCCTCGCTGTGACATCAACTGCATTAGCACCAGCCATGATAAACTCTCTGCCTCTAATACTCTTAATCTCAGCCCAGACTTTTCCTATCTCTTCAACGTCAACCCAATCAGTCACCCAATGACCTTCAGGCGTTTGATACTCTTGCTCTTTTTGAAATGTGATCCTGTTACGATATTTTGCAGGATTGATTGGCTTACTCATGTTTCTCACCTTCAAGCTCAATTTGAAGCAATATAGATGAGATGGTATAATCCAAATCATCATTTTTTCCTACTAAATTCCTGTTCTCGTACCATCTAACAACGAGCAAAAGGAGAGCCATCTTGTATAGATGATTCTCCTCTGTATAGTCAATATTTGTTGCTGATTTTATGTATGCTTTAGCTGTCTCAATCAAGTGAGTAATGATTATGTCCTCGTCTGTACCATCAATCCTTAAATAGTCTTTAGCTAACTTTAACATTAGCTATCACCCTCTCTACTATTAACCCTCTACTCCAGGTGCTTCTGGCTCTTTTGGAGAGAATGTGATCTTTTTGATATTAACCTTCTTGTTATCATCTTCAATTTTCTTTACGTCATTTCGGATTGCTACACCTAAGCACTCGCCATAGTGCAAGTAGTTAGTCCATTGGACTTGAACCTGAGAACGATCAAAATAAACAATTTCTTTGAAGTCTCCTACAAACATAGTGTTTTTAGTTGGCAGCTCGTCATCATTTAGGACAATAACATCCTTGCCAAATAGCATTTTTCCGCTTGCTGCTGAAATAGAATCCTGTAGCAGATAACGTCCATTTCCATCTTTCAGTTTGTCAATTGCATTATAAACTGTCTGTGACATTAGAAATTTAATATTTTTGCTACGACCAACTGGGAAATTAGTGTTCACAATATCCTTAATCTCATCAGCTGTACCAATTGTTTTAGCTGTAAGAGATTTTAATACAGTCATAATGTCATCATTTTCAGTGTTAACAACCGTTTCGCCAATGTATTGCTTTAAATCTGATACGACATTCACACCATCTTCTTTTAATTCTTCTGAGACGGGGATGTACCCACGTTTTGTAACCACGTCATAAGATACTTCAGTAAACGGAGTAACTGCAATCTCAGGAGACTTAGCTAATTCATCAACCGAATGTAGTTTAGCTTTAGCTGTAGTTCTGACAGGTTGTTTTCCGCTTGCATTCTTAACTTTTTTGACAGTGACTAAATCTTTTAAGCGAAAAACCTCATCCGCTAACTCAATAATCTCTGTTTTTGTTTCTTCTGGGACAACGGCAAAACCGCTGTCTAATTTAACTCCGTCTGTGATTTCTCGTGTCTCTAAAAATTTATCAAAAGCTGCTCTTTCTTCCACTTTATTCTCTCCTTTAACTGTTCGTTTTTCTGTTTCCATTTTTGCTTGAACTTGTCTTTCTTCTTCTTTGTCTAGTTCAATTTGTAGCTCAATTTTCTTTTCCAGGGAACGTACTTCTTTCATTTTCGACTCTGCGTCTGTAACCTTGTTTTCTGCCAATAGTCCTCGTACTTCCTCTTTTGTTGATGCCAATAGTTGGCGCAATTCCATAACTTTATCCATTCTTTTTTCTCCTTTTAATTAAATTTGTGCATAAAAAATAGACCTCTTAAATTAGGTCTAATTCAATCAACATTTTCCGTTTTGTTATTTGTTTTTCTAGTTCGTTTTTGTACTCATCTAAGCCCCTCTGTGCCAATACAACCTGTGTCTCGCTGTATGCCGGAACTGTAACTACGCTGACATCAGATATACTCTTAAATCGCTTGATTGTGCGTTTATAGATGTCTCTCTCCTTGTCATGCTCCCAATGTTCGCTATCGTCATCATAATCTAGTGAGAAAGCAAATGACGATTGACTAATATCTCCTCTTTTCATTGATTCGATCAAATCTCTTGCGTATGTAGTATTTGGTGGATCAATGGTATATTTTAAGCCAAATTCATCAACCTCAAGCTTTAAAGTGCCGCTAGTTGATCGCCCTAAGACAAGATTCCTGTCATGATTTATTAAAGCCACTACATTATTCAAATCAGCATCATTTAGCGCTGTTGGCTCAATATTTTCAATAAATCCTCCTAAATCTTCAGACCAACTATTAAAACGTAAAGCATAACCTACAATTACATCTCTCTTTTCATCTTCTCCAATGGAGCGAATCTCAATATCATTGTTTAGTAGTCTAGTTTCCTGTTGTTTCACTTATCATCACCTCCCTCAATAGCTTGGTGATTTCCATATTGAGTGCCCACCAAATCAATGGGGATGTAACTTCCATTCACAATAAGCTTATCTCCACCTTCTAATTTAGGCATGTCAATTAATCCTCTAGCTTCATTTGATGTAATAACACCTTTTTCAACTAAAGTGGTTATGTATTCTGCTCTTTCTTTGCTATCTGATCTAAGTATCACGTCGACGTTAAACCTAAAGAAATAGCCATCATTTACCTCTTGGCTTGTGAGCAATTTATAAGTTAATTCTTGCTCGTATTGAGTCAAAATTGGCTGTAACGTTTCTACATAGAACTCCTTTTGCTGATGCTCAATATTGCTGTGTGTGCTTTGTTCTAAGCTATTTATTTGGTGCGGTTTTACACCGAATGCTGAAGCAATTTCCTGGATACTAAGCTCTGAAAGTTCCTTAAATTGTGCATCTGCCATTGATGTGGAGATTGACTTATAATCAAAACCAATTGGCAAAGGAAGCAAGCTTCCGCTATTACTAACACCACCTGCCAAGCGCTTAAATCTTTCTTGTAATGCTTTCTGTTTGCCTTCGTCTAAGTCGCCCACATAGCTGATGATTCCCTTACTATGCAATCCATTTCTTAAATAATTATTGGTATATGCTGTGGAGGCTTGGGCATTATCAATCAAAGTTTTAAGATAATCCTTAATGGCCATGCCTTGTATGCCATCCTTAGTCATCCCTAAAAAATGCAAAACTTCGCTATTTTTAAATTTGTATTGTTTGCCATTTCGATCAGTATAAATATAGTAAATAGGATTAGATTCCTCACCTAAGATTCCTTTATCATCAATCCAAATCTCAACATTATCCATCTCCAGTGGCACCAGTGACTTAACTTTCCCTGCATCTTTTCCAATTGGATGATGATTAATAGCCACAACTGAATGACCATAATATAGACGTTGAAACTCTACCATCTTCCAGAATGTACTACTAGACATGAATGGATTAGGTCTAAGCTTCATTAAATTATAGAGATAATGTCCATTCTCCTTTGTTGTGCCATCCTCTGTGCTTTTATGTAGTTTCAAAGGTAGCTTTGATACACTGTCTGTCATGATCCGCAAACAGGCATAAAAAGTCGCTTCCTTGGCCTTATCTGCTGACACATCATCTAGCTCAATCCCTAGCAATTTAGCAAACTTTTTATCATCAAGACTGTATACTGTCTTTGGCTGACTTCTAATTTCTCTTCCAAATAGTCGCATTTCTTACCTCCTTTCTTTTTTGGTGTAGGCTAATAAAAAGCCAAATAAAAATAGGATTAATCCTGTGACATAAATTGCTGCAACAATTGATAACATTGCTGTAGCTACTATGATCAAGATCAATCCTAATATCAGGATTATTTCTTCTATTAAATTTTCAAGTTTTTTTATTTTAACCATCTCCCATGCTTAGCCAATCATCTATGGCTTGATTAGCATCATAGCTATTACTATTTTCGTTGACTACAGCTCTGTTTAATCCCATGAGCATAGCTATTATTCCATCGATTCTAAATTTAGCTTTAGCCTTGTCAAATTTGACTTGTCCTGTTGAGTTTTCTGTTGCTACAACGTTTTTAGCCATCCAATTCATGATTGGATTGTTATCATGTATGATTTTTTGTTCAAATAATAGCTCGTAAAAATCACTAATAGCTGGACTCATTGACCTATACCCCTGTCCAAAATCGACCATTAAAAATCCGTCATTAGTCAAATCCGCTAGTATCCCTTGTGAGCCAAATCTGTCAAATGCAATTTCCTTTATGTTATAATCTTGTCCTAATTCGTTAATGATCTGTCTAACGTATCTAAAATTGACATAATCGCCTTCTGTGGCATGTAAATAGCCTTGTTTTGCGTATGTAGTGTATGGAAACCTGTCTAGCTTTTCATCTGTTAATAATGTCTCTGCTGGCTTAAATAAATGAGAAACAATATAATATGTTCCATCAACTGGAAAAACCATTACAAATGCTGTTAAATCTTTACGTGTAGATAAGTCCAATCCACAATAGCAATCTCTTCCTTTTAATATCGATGAATCAAAGCCTTGGCCACATAATTTCCATTTAGCAGGATTGATAGCTTGTTCATTTGCTAATGTGATATGTTGATTCAGATATAAACGCCTAAATGATGCTTCTTCTGTTGGTATCTCCTTAGCTCTAATTGCCAACCTTTTTAGCTCATCATAGTCCCTAAACTCTCCTAATGCTGGATTGGATTGATACCATTGTTCTTCATCCATCAAGTCACATCCATCATCGGCCTCATAAATAGCTGAATAGAATGTATCATCCTCAACTTCGCCTGATTGCACCTTTTTGGCATATAAATAAGTACGATATTCTAGATTGTACTCGTCTTGACCATTTGAAGCTGTAGTGATAGTGATCATTAATGGCTGTGTACGTGTACCCATTGATGTTTTAATCTTTGTGTATAACTCATCGTCTTTTGCTTCGTGCGTTTCGTCTAGACAGCCTATATGCACGTTGTAGCCATCAGCTCGAGATGCATCTGATGAAATAACTTGAAAAAATGAATTAGTTGATTTTCTGAGTATTCTTTTTCTACTATCAACAATCCGACAATGCTTAGCTAATGTTGGATTAGTTTGTATCATGTTTTTAACAACATCAAATAGTAAGTTAGCTTGATCCCTACTATTAGCTGCTACAATATTCTGTGCGCCTTGCTCATTGTCGGTAAATAGCATATAGACAAATATACAAGCAATCAGGAAGCTCTTTCCTTGTTTTCTAGGCATAAAAATAAACGCTTCTCGATAGCGTCTAAGATTATCTTCTATTCTTTTTGTTGCCAATATTTCCGTTAAAATTTTCTTCTGAAAAGGTAGAAGTTTAATTTTCTGTCCTTTTTTTCCTGTTGGTAGATTCAATCTCTCTACAAACTTTACAATTTTTTCCGCTTCTTTTTGGTCAAAATAATATTTGTTATTACCCATCTCTCCTCACCTTTTTGTCATACAATCATGCTCTCTAACTCCTCATCAATGGCACTAGTATCTGTCATAGTATCCTGCAATTTCTTGCGCTCTTTTGGTGTCAATCCAAATTCTTTGATATAAGAAAGCATTGCCTTCATGCTATTGTTAGCTATGCTTATCTCAGGGATCTGTTGACGATAACCTGACTCAGTCTCAAAGCATAAATCCTTGTTTTTCTTGATTGCTGTTTCTGCTTGAATCCATCGCTGATAGTTAGCAAACAAAGCTGAGAGAGCTATATCATCTCCTTCTTTCCAGTTGCCATCTTGCATTAACATGTTAGCTACTTCCTTATATTTTTTCTTAGATGCTGCTGTTAAAAATGTTGGTGGCTTAATTTCCATATTTTCACCCACTTTCTGACAATTCTTAGGAAACCACCCCTATTAAAAATCTCATATAGTTGCACGTTTGAGGGATGTGGGGTTTTTCGCTTTAACCAACTAAAGTATTTACTAAGCCCCCTATTCATTTTACAAACTAACGTTCCCAATATTCAGTTTTAAAAAATCATATCAATCCCAAAAACTAATCACTATATGTCTATCTGAGCCTTTCATTTTCTATTTCTAATATCATAAGCTCTCTCGCAAGCCACAGTTAACTTGTACCATATTTCTTCCTATCCTCTGCTGACTTAACATTATGACATCCATGACAAAGCGATTGACAATTGGTATCATCCAATCTCCTTGACCAATCCACAATAATGGGAATGATATGATCGACAACATCAGCCTTAGTAAACTTATCATCCTGTAAACAATGCAAACACAATCCCTTATCTCTAGCTATCACATATGCTCTGACTGTTCTCCATTCCTTCGATTGATAGAATCTCTTACTCTCTGTATTTGGCAAGTGTAAAATGCATGAAACGGCAGCCCTTTTTGTAAACCACTTGCCAACCTCTAATTTTTCATCATCATAGACTCCTTCATTCGTTTACTTTCACCCCCAAACAGAATGAGGTGG
>NZ_BORB01000038.1:0-40249 GCF_018332955.1 Lederbergia ruris | reverse complement strand
GGCCCCCGTTTGACGCCCGCCTCACAAAAATAATTTCCACAATATGTGACCAAATTTTTAAGATATTAAAGGGGATTTTAATTTAAAGGAAATTCCAATTGACGCGTTTTACTAGATTCAGTAAACTGAGAGATAGTGAAAATAAGGGGGAAATATCTGTGCCATCCATGAGTTTGCCGGTATTAATTATTTCAATGTTACTATTTTTTGTGTTGTTTTTTGGGATTGGTTTTATCCTAAATATGTTGTTACGTATGACTTGGGTGATGGCTATCGTTTATCCAGTGATTGCATTATTGATTATAAATACGTTGCCACTTAGTCAATATTTTACAAATAGTAAAACAGCGTTCTCACAATTAGGAAAGAATTTGGCAAATTTGGCACCAGCTGATATTACGATTCTAGGTGCTGGTCTTGTTGGAGCCATTCTTTCTGGCCTCACCATGCGAACGTTAAGGGCGAAAGGATATCGAATGTTTTAATGAAACTGTACAGGAAAGGTCCCTTTTATTGGGACCTTTTAACATATAAGGGCGAATTTCTTTCATGAGATGTGAAATACTCTTGTATAGCATGAAAATACTCTCGTATACCATGAAAATACCCTCATATAGCATCTTTCCGATATGATTTCAAACATGCTTTTCCTTTCTTTCCCTTTTTCTTCTTTGGTCTTGCTGTGAAGGAAAAATAAGTCCACATTCTATTGATTTTTTCTAGTGGGCCAAAACGGAAATGGGTTAAATAATAGCGACTTATACACATCTGTAAGCCAAAGATCGCGAGTCCGAGAAGAATGCTGAAGCCGACACCCATTTTAGCAAATTGCCCTAACCCATACCCATAGAAAATTGTTGTGCAGACGATGGTTTGCAGGATGTAGTTGGTCATCGATAATTTACCAACACTTTCAAATAGCTTGCGGAGCTCCTTTGACCAATTTTGGCAGTATAAAAGTGCCATACCAAAAATATATCCAACTGCAAGCAACGGTCCGCCAATGGTAATCGCTAATTCAGCCCAGCTTGTTTCTGGGAAAAGTTGATAGATGGTTTTTAAGCCGAGCCCAACAGGAATCAAAATCGCTGCGGCATATTGGTAAAGCTTCTTTTCCTTTAATGGCTGGAAAAAAAGTTTGCGTTTCGCGGCATACATGCCGAATAAAAACATCGGTGCCGTAAAAATCGGTGAAAATAGGGCCGCAAACAGAAAGAGATAGGCTTCCTCTCCTAAGGGATCTTCATTATTGCGGTGGTGTTTGATTTCCTGATAGGTACCGGTTCCGTAAATATCATTGGTCTTTTCAATGTAAGTGGCTAATTTTTCGGGGGAAACAAGTTCTGTCTCCCCGTCATCCACAAAGACACCGATCCCGGAAAGGATGACCAATAAGGAAGAAAGCAAGATTCCCCAAACTAGCATGGTTGTTGGCTTGCGTTTGAGAAATAGTAAAAGGAAAAACCCCATAATTCCATAAAAAGTTAAAATATCCCCTTCCCATAAAAAAGTTGCATGCAAGCCACCCACTACAAGTAAAAATATAGATCTCCGCACAAAATACCTTTTCACTTTCAGCCCTTTTTCCTCTAAACTCTCTTTCAACATGATCATCGAGTAGCCGAATAGAAAGGTAAAAATCGGCATGAAACTTTCTTCGACAAAAATGCGGAGAAAATCATCCATAAAGGAATCAACGGGGGAGAGTGTAAAGAATTCCATTTCATCTTTTCCCCAAATGCCGTACTGAAAAATCAACAGATTCGCTAATAATATGCCTAACAGGCTAAATCCACGAATCCCATCAATAGCTTGAACTCTCATCTTTTTATTTTTCATTTATAAATCTCCTTCGATATTAATCTTATTCTTATCGTATGAGCTGGAGTTAAATAGAAAGGAACCTGAACCTTACGATTCCCTTAATTTTCTTGCCATCTTGTTTAACTGTTAGAAAGGTTCTTATGCTACGATGGGAAAGAGGAGTGAGGCGTATGAAAAATAGTTCGATTTTATTAGTAGATGATGAAGTGGCAATTATGCAAATGGTGGAAATGGTGTTAAAAAAAGAAGGGTTTACCCATATATATAAAGCGGAAACAGGGAAGGCAGCAATGGAGTGGGTTCGCAAAGAAGCGATCGACTTTATTGTCTTAGATGTCATGCTTCCTGATGCTAATGGTTTTGAACTATGCGAGAAAATTCGTGAGTATTCAGACGCGTATATTTTATTTTTAACCGCAAAGGTAACCGATTTTGATGTTTTAACAGGGTTTGATAGAGGTGGAGATGATTATGTAACGAAGCCATTTAACCCACTTGAAATTGTGGCCCGTATTAAGGCGCAACTAAGAAGGAAGCTTGATGCGCATACTCCGCCCATTCGTCATCATAAAAAACGCCATGATTTTGGTCATTTTGTCTTGGATGAAGAAACAGGAGAACTATGGGTGGAAGGAAAAGTAGTACCCTGTCCGGCACAAGTGTTTTTGTTATTGCTTTATTTTTGTAAGCATCCGAACCGTGTTTTATCGAAGGAGCAACTATTTACGGCCGTTTGGGGGTACGAACATATGGCAGATGATAATACAGTAATGGTTCATATTCGGAGGATACGAGAAAGAATTGAACCAGATCCTGGGAATCCCATCTTTCTACTCACTGTTCGCGGGCTTGGCTATAAGCTTGTGAAGGAAGTTTCAGCATGAAGCTACAAAGGAGAATTGCTTTTCATTTTTCGATTCAATTTATCGTTTTGCTCATTTCCGTCTTTTTGTTGTTTATCTTTTTGCTTATTTTAGTCGCCAACTTAATAACGAGAGATGAATTAAATACGAATACAGCTGATGGTTTAGTAGAGGCGATTCCGACCGTTGCGATGATTGAACATGACAAAGTCACACTAGATCATAAATGGTCAAAATTGCTAGCGGAAAACGATATGTGGATGCAAATTATTAATAAAGATGGGCGAGTCATTTTCTCTGATCACGCGCCAGCATCTTTACCAACGTCTTATACGATTAATCAATTACTTTTTATTGAGGAAACATGGGAAATTGATGATTATCCGGTACGAACTTATTATGATTCATGGCTTTATGGGAAATATTACTATGTCTTTGGCTTTCAGCATAATGATAAGGAAATGCTGGGGGAGTGGTTTACTACCTATAGCCACGAAGGCAAGGTGGAAGAAAAAGCTCTCCCTGCTTTAGAAGCTCAATTAGAGGAAATGGATAGTTACTTGCAAATTTTTGATCATGGGGAGTTAGTGCAGTCGATTGGCGAGGGACAGGAGAACAAGGCCAGTCCCTTGGAGTTAATTGGTCGCATCTATGAACCTGGGAAGCATTCAACACAAGTAAAAGTGTATAATGATCCAGCTACTGAAGTGTCATGGGTGCTGCATGTACCTGGTAGAGAGGCCCAGAAGCCGGTTTGGTTATTTTCTGACCATGATATGCAAATTTTAATCGTCTCGATTTTAGTTAGTTTGCTTGTAGCGATTCTCTTTTCTGTTTGGAATGGCTACCGTTATGGGCGCCCCTTAATCTTATTTGTCAATTGGTTGGAGCGGATGGAGAATCAGCGATATGATGAAGTTTTGACAGAAAAAGAGAAGAAACGATTGTTCAAGAAAAAAGGAAAAACAAAGTATCGATATCGTCTATATCAAGAAGTTTTTCAATCCTTTTATCGGATGGCTGAGAAATTAAACAAGGCGGAGGTAGAAAGGACAAGGTTAGAACAATCCAGAGAGGAATGGATGGCGGGAATTTCGCACGACCTGCGTACTCCGTTATCGACGATTCAGGGTTATGGACATATGCTTGAAAGCAATAAATATGAATTTTCTGCGCAAGAGCTGGAAGAGATTGGAAAAGTGATTCGCAACAAAGGCGATTATATGCTTCAGCTTGTTAATGATTTTTCATTAGTTTTTCAATTAAAGAATAGTGCGATCACCTTGGAAAAGCAAACATTGGAAATCAATCGATATATACGAAAAATCGTCAGTAAATTTAAAGAAGATCGCACACTCACCGACTTTTCTATTCGGTTTTTCGGAACAGACCAAGCACTTTACATGGACCTGGATCCCAAATGGTTTACAAGGGTGTTGGACAATCTTATTTATAATGCGATCAAACATAATCCCCCTCATACGAATGTTGTGATTAAAATTTTACTGGATCAAGAAATGGTTCGTATCCAAGTGGAGGATGATGGTCAAGGCATGGATGAAGCTTTCATTCAGAATTTGTTTGACCGTTATTATCGCGGTACGAATACAAATGAAAAGGAAGATGGACATGGGTTGGGGATGAGTATTGCGAAGGCTATTGTAGACTTGCATGGTGGAGATATAGACGTTGAATCCACTATTGGGAAGGGAACAAAAATGTCGATTTTACTACCCTATCAACCAGATTTGTGTCAAAAGCAGGCTTAGCTTTTGAAAAGGATCTAAGTGATTTTTGCTGATTTGGTGATTAATTCCTCTCAAACTGGGAAATGCTATAGTTTGAGAGGAGTGTAATGAAATAAATATGAAATTATTGATTAAAAGAGCTTGCATGGTGCTTTTATTTTCACTTGCCCTTGTCACAACGATTGAATTTTTAACTGGTTTACAGATGAAATCATTGGCGATGATGATGTGGAAAACGCCTACTCCAGGAGAACATTCAGGCCATACGGTGAACACGATGAAGGAAATGGAAGAGAAGACAGAGGAGCCAGATACATATCATGGAAATATTCTCAGAGATTTGCAGCAGTTAGAGGATCTCGATAAGCAAGATTGGTCGAAATATCCGAGTAAAGAAGTGGTCGCAACCGGTTATACGGCTGGTGTAGAATCTACAGGGAAAGAGCCAGGTCATCCTTCTTATGGCATTACGTACTCTGGTGTTCAAGTGACAAGAGATGTCTATTCCACCATTGCGGCAGATCCTGACGTCTTTCCTCTTGGTACTATTCTTTTCATTCCCGGATATGGATATGGGGTTGTAGCTGATACAGGATCGAAAATAAAAGGGAATCGAATTGATTTGTATTATCATACGGTTGAAGATGTTTACAATGAATGGGGAAAGCAAACAGTAGATGTGTTTATTATTGAAGAAGGCGATGGGAACTTGACGGAAGAAACCTTAAAATCCTTGAATGAAGAAGAATCCATTCAAGTATTCCGGCAAAATTTCTTGAAAAAAAAATAAATGAAAAAGGATCTGTCTTACCCCCCTTGCTGGGTGAGGCAGATCCTTTTTCGTGTAAACAGTTTTAGCGAATAGGTACACAGCTTATAACCACAACTTTTACATAGTTAGCCATTGGTTTATTCCGAGCCACCGTTCAGATTATAATAACTCAAACAGATTATAAATCACGATTGCCCATAGGACCCCGGTTAATCCACCAAAGAATACTTCCACTGGTTTATGTCCTAGTAATTCTTTTAAATGTTGAAATTCTTCCTGCTTTTGTTTGGCTGTTCTACCTTGCCAAACATGTATATCAGAAATCATTTTTTGGAAATCAATCCGTAATCGATTAATCACAGCTGCTTGTTCTCCGGCCTGTCTGCGAACGCCGGTCGCATCATACATAACGATTGTCGCAAAAACAGCTGAAATAGCAAACAAGGTAGAATCAAAGCCAGAATCAATTCCCACACTCGTTGTTAAAGCCGTTACTCCTGCGGAATGCGAACTAGGCATTCCCCCTGTAGAAGTAATTAATTTCCAATTCACTTTTCTTGTCATAATAAATTGCAATGGAACTTTTACAAACTGCGCAAAAAAGATCGCAGAAATCGCAATCCAAAGCGGATAATTATGAAGGAGACTCATCCATGACATCCTTTCCAAATTGAACACAAGTAGACGGTTTCAATTTATCATACCATAAAATATTCTAAGAAAGAATCATAAATACTGGGGGTGGGGGCAGGGATTGAGATTTATTTTGCAGGGAAGAGGCGCTTGGCCGTAACGCTAATAGCAGGAAGAGTGGAAAATCGTGAGGGCGAAGCGTCTGGCCGTCCCCAAAATCAGGTGAAGAGAGAAAAAGGGGTACGGCGGAGTGTGTGGCCGTCCCCAAAATCAGGTGAAGAGAGAAAAAGGGGTACGGCGGAGTGTGTGGCCGTCCCCAAAATCAGGTGAAACGAGAAAAAGGGGTACGGCGAAGCGTCTGGCCGTCCCCAAAATCAGGTGAAGAGAGAAAAAGGGGTACGGCGGAGTGTGTGGCCGTCCCCAAAATCAGGTGAAACGAGAAAAAGGGGTACGGCGGAGTGTGTGGCCGTCCCCAAAATCAGGTGAAACGAGAAAAAGGGGTACGGCGGAGTGTGTGGCCGTCCCCGAAATCAGGTGAAGAGAGAAAAAGGGGTACGGCGGAGTGTGTGGCCGTCCCCAAAATCAGGTGAAACGAGAAAAAGGGGTACGGCGGAGTGTGTGGCCGTCCCCAAAATCAGGTGAAGAGAGAAAAAGGGGTACGGCGGAGTGTGCGGCCGTCCCCAAAATCAGGTGAAGAGAGAAAAAGGGGTACGGCGGAGTGTGCGGCCGTCCCCAAAATCAGGTGAAGAGAGAAAAAGGGGGTACGGCAGAGTGCATGACCGTCCCCGAAATCAAGACCTTCTAATTCAACTCCATCCCCCTCTTCGGTATAATAAAATCTAAAGGGAGGTATGAAAATGATTACAGTGAAACATGAAGATCCATTTGTAAGTCAACAGGAATGTTTGGTGATGGGGCTTTGGGATCAGCCCGAAAAATTTGCAGGAAAGCTTAAGACGCTTGATGAGGCATTAAATGGACAATTAACAAAGCTAGTAAAATCTGGTGACATATCGGCAAAACATGAAGTTGTTTCTTTCATACATACATTTGGAAAAATTGGGATTAAGCGACTTTTATTTGTTGGTTTGGGGAGGGAAAAGGCAGGCGAAGACATTAAAACAGCGATGGGTCGAGCCAGTAAAAAAATTCAAGATTTACGAATTCGCTCTTTTGCCGTTGACCTGGATTCCTTTACAAGCCCGAAAATCAGTGTGGCTGAAGCGGCTCTAGCTTTTGGTGAGGCTTACTCCCTATCGACCTATGTATTTAGTGGGTATAAACAGAAATCCAATGAACCTGATGTCGAAGTGGAGGCCATTGATGTATACACAGAGGATTCATCTGAAGACATAGAATCCTATTTAAACGTTGGACAGATTTATGGAGAAGCGACCAATTCCGCGCGAACGCTTGTCAACACACCAGGAAATTTATTAACAGCGGCTGATTTAGCTACTTATGCAAGGAATCTAGCCACAGAAGTGGAATTAGAAGTAGAAATATTAGAGAAGGAGGAAATTGAGAAGCTCGGGATGGGAGGTCTTCTTGCTGTGAACCAGGGGTCGGTTGAGCCTCCTTATATGATTGTGTTGAAATATCAGGGCAAGCAAGCATGGGAAGACGTGATTGGCCTCGTTGGCAAAGGCGTCACCTTTGATACAGGAGGATATTCATTAAAACCTAAAACGGGCATTGTCGGGATGAAAACGGATATGGGAGGAGCGGCGGCTGTTTTAGGAGCAATGGAAGTGATTGGGAAACTTCGTCCAAAACAAAATGTTGTGGCCGTTATTCCAGCGACAGATAATATGATTAGTGGCAATGCCATGAAGCCCGATGATGTGATTACTTCTATGAGTGGAAAAACCATTGAAGTACTGAACACAGATGCGGAGGGAAGATTGGTTCTAGCTGATGCCATGACTTACGCTAAACAACATGGAGCCAATTATCTTATTGATGTAGCCACTTTAACGGGGGGCGTCATTGTTGCTTTAGGCTTAGATAAAACAGGCGCTTTGACGAATCATGAAGAGTTTTTCGAAGAAGTGTTAGTGGCCTCCCAAGAATCAGGGGAATTCATTTGGCGTCTGCCTTATACAGAACAAGATAAAAAACGCGTGCGCTCCAGTACGATTGCGGACTTAAATAATTCACCTGGGAGGGAAGGGCATGCCATTATGGGAGGCGCCTTTATTGGCGAATTTGCAGAAGGCACGCCATGGGTCCACCTTGATATTGCCGGGACCGCCACTACGAATAAAGCCCATTCTCTAGGGCCTGCAGGTGCTACAGGCGTTATGGTTCGTACCCTTGCCTTACTTGTGGAAAATCACGAGTAGAGAAAAGAAATCTCCCCAATTATAAGAAAAGTCGTAAGAACAAGTGTCAAAAATGTCACTTCTATCTTACGACTTTTTTGAATGGAGCAACCTGCTTTTTCCATTGACAAAATCACTAAGGAAGAGTAAGCTTGATTTTGTGTTTATCACTCTACCAATTTAGTAAACTAAAGAAAAAGGGATAAAGAAGGTTGTTTTATGAATGCTGTTGTTATTGCGGTCGTCGTGATGTTAGTTTTAAGTTTATGTCGGGTCAATGTGGTTTTTGCGCTGATCATGGGTGCTTTTACCGGAGGGATTGTCGGAGGTTTAGGTGTGAATGCGACTGTGGGGGCCTTCTCTGCCGGAGTAGGCGGAGGAGCGGATATTGCTCTTAGCTATGCTCTATTAGGCGGATTTGCTGTTGCGATTTCTCATGCCGGGTTGCCGAAATGGCTTGTGGAAAAAGTATTGAAAGTGGTGGGAAAAGAAGGTGATTCGAGAAGAAAGGCTTTGTCGAAAACGTTAATTGTCTTTGTGATCTTCGTTATCGCCTGTTTCTCACAAAATGTGATCCCCATTCATATTGCCTTTATTCCGTTACTCATACCGCCGTTGCTTCATATTATGAATGAATTGCAATTGGATCGTCGGTTAATTGCTTGTGTGCTCACATTTGGACTGACGGCCCCATATATATTACTACCAGTTGGATTTGGCCAATTGTTCCAGCAAATACTGGTCGATAATATCTCGAAAAATGGTTTAAAGATTCAAATAGCCGATATCGCCATGCCTATGCTTATTCCGGTAATTGGGATGGTTTTTGGACTGCTTTTTGCCGTTTTTATTTCATATCGAAAACCCCGCCAATACCAATCCTCTGCAATCTCAAAAGAGGATGAAAAAGAAAAATATCAAACTTGGGGCGTTATTTTTTCTTTTGTGGCGATTTTCGTGACGATGATTGTCCAGATCGTCACAGGTTCAATGGTTTTTGGTGCTATTTCGGGTATTACAGTTCTGTACTTGAGTCGATCCATTTCTTGGAGCAAGTCAGATGCTTTATTTACAAAAGGAATGCAGATGATGGCTTTCATTGGTTTTACGATGATTGCGGCGTCTGGGTTTGCGGAAGTATTGGAGCAAACAGGGGATGTCGAAAGTCTTGTTCATAATGCGGCCAATCTTATTGGCGATCATAAATCGATTGGCGCATTGCTGATGCTTGTGGTGGGTTTGCTTGTGACAATGGGGATTGGTTCTTCGTTTTCAACGATCCCGATTATTGCGTCGATTTTTGTGCCACTGTCGCTAGAACTTGGGTTTAGCCCAATGGCGACGATTTGTATTGTCGGAACTGCAGCGGCTTTGGGAGATGCCGGTTCACCTGCGTCTGACAGTACATTAGGGCCAACAGCGGGATTAAATGCCGATTTACAACACAATCATATTTGGGATTCCTGTGTACCTACTTTTTTGCATTATAATATTCCGCTTATCATATTTGGCTGGTTCGCTGCGATGATTTTATAGAAATAGGGTGTTGCCCAGGCCATCTCCGCCTTTGTCGCATACAAAGAATATAAGGAGTCTACGTGTCTCCGCTCTATTTTAAATAGGTGTTTGACCTAGACAAAATGGAGAAGTTCGAAATAGACAAAGGAGGTAGCGAAATATGAGGAATTATTATCGAAACGTGGGACCTTATCCAGATCAACGCTTTTTCTTCGGTGCCCCGCTTGTTGGGGGATTTGTAGGGGGCTTGCTAGGTGGCGGCCTTGCTAGTGCTTTTCTGCGCCCGCGTCCATATTATCCACCGCCTTACCCTGTTCCATATGGATATGGGCCTGGTGTTCCGTACGGTGGTGTTCCGGGGTATGGACCATATGGTGGCGTTGGTCCTTATGGGTATTAAATAAACTTTAGATTATAGATGAATCTCCCCCCAAGCTTTGGGGGTTTTTATTTTGCGGAAAAAAAGTACAATAAATGGAGAGGTGATGCAGGATGGAAAAACAAACATTGGTTGAAAACTTAGGGATTAAGTTTCTTGAAACTGGGCAGGGGAGAGTAGTGGCGACTATGCCGGTAGATGGGCGAACGATTCAACCTTTTGGTTATTTGCATGGAGGGGCTTCTGTTGCTTTAGCCGAAACGGTCGCGAGTTTCGGGGCCGCTCGCCTAATTGATCTGGAAAAAGAAATTTGTTTTGGATTAGAAATTAACGCCAATCATATTCGCGCCAAGCAAAGTGGACAAGTCATAGCCACTGCGGAAATTCTTCATCACGGGAAAAGTACAATGGTTTGGGATGTGAAAATTAGGGATGAGGAGGAAAAACTCATCTGTGTTTCAAGATGTACGATCGCGATTATGCCGAAAAAATAAAAGGTTATCGATCACACCAATTTAAAAAAAGCCTTTGCCAAGCCCTTCCTAATATGTTAAACTATGTCCCAATAGGCCTATTATGAAATTTGAATACTATGTATTTTTTTAGGAGGAGTCTGTCACCAAGGGGAACTTATGCCCTTTGGTTGACGGACTCCTTTTTTGTTTTTTTATTTTTATCTAGAAAGGGGCTTGGAATTCTGCGAAAAATCCGTTTTATAAATAGATTGTAAATGTTCCTATTATGTTCATTTTTTAAAAGAAGGGAGAAATATGTGTGATCATTGGATTAACGATCATCTTGTTATTAGTTCTCTTGCTTCCTTTTACGAAGTTTGTAGAACGCAATCTGGAAGTATTCTTGTTTATTATGGGAGTCCTATCTGTATTAGTCAGCCAAGTAATGGATTGGGAGCTGATTAAGGAAGCGTTGCTCCATCCAATTAACATCACGATCGCCGTACTTGTTGCAGGACTGCTGTTCCGCTGGTTTAAAACCCCGATTGAAAAAGGAATCCTCGGGATGAGTAACGCGATCCCATATCGTTTGTTTATTGCTTTGCTTGTGATTGTCCTTGGTCTCCTTTCCAGTCTGATTACCGCCATCGTTGCTGCTGTTATTCTGGTATCGGTGATTAGTGTACTCAAGCTCGACCGAAAATCGGAAATTAGGCTTGTGATCCTTGCATGTTATGCGATTGGGATGGGGGCTGTATTGACGCCCATTGGGGAACCCTTGTCAACGATTGTTGTGGGAAGTCTGAATGAAAGCTTTCTTTATTTATTGAAATTAGTTGGGGTCTATGTGATTCCTGGAGTGATTGTTTTCGGGGTCCTGGCCGCATTGATGATCAAGCCTAAGGGAAAATCAGCCAAAAATGCGAACCAGACTCATAATGAAAAACAAACAAATGATGAGTCCCTATCTGAACAAGAGTCCTATCTGGAAATTATTGTTCGTAGTTTAAAAATTTATATTTTCGTTATGGCCTTGACGTTTTTGGGAGCGGGTTTCCAACCTTTCATTGAAAAGTTTCTGCTTGATTTAAGTCCACTTGCTTTATACTGGATTAATATGATTTCCGCTGTACTGGACAATGCTACTCTAGCAGCGGCTGAAATAAGTCCAGCCATGAGTGAACCAACCATTAAGGCCATATTGCTTGGTCTCCTTATTAGTGGGGGAATGCTTATTCCGGGAAATATTCCGAATATCATCGCCGCAGGAAAGTTAAAAATTACGAGTTTACAATATGCAAAATTTGCCTTCCCTGTTGGGTTGATTGCGATGGCAGCGTATTTCGTTGTGATTCTTATCACCGGCTAGTAAGACGATTACATTGATCTCTGAAATGGCATTAAAGCATTTCAGGGATCATATTATTTTAAAATTTCCACCCAGATGGGAATCATTTTTACATAACAAAAAAGACTTCCAGGAATCCTAGAAGTCTTAAAAACTCTCACTTAAATGTTTTTGCTGGTCATGTTTTAGGCTCACAAATAACAGGATAAACCCAACAAGGAATAAACTGCCTGTAACATAAAAGACACTTGAAATTCCTCCGAATCCTGCGACAAATCCCCCTAAGGCAGGTCCGATCACATTGCCTAAAAATCGAAAGCTTTGATTATACCCGAGTACTTCTCCCTGCATATCCAGCGGTGCTTCAAGGCGAATATAAGCCGTAATGCAAGGGAGCATACCGCCAACAGCCATTCCATATAGAAATCTTAAGAGTACGAGCTGCCAAAGTTCAGACACAAATGCTTGGGGAACAATTAAAATTGACGCAAGCACGAGGAGAATAAGTAAAACTTTCTCAAACCCGATGGAATCTCCTAGTTTTCCCCATTGGCGAGTGAGGAGCAGGTTGCCAAAACCTGTAGCTGAAAAGGCCATACCGGAAAGAAAGGCGACACTCGTTGCCTTGGTCAGATCGCTCACATACAAGGCTAAAAGAGGTTGAATGCTGAAATTACCGATTTGGATGAGCAACGCAACTAGCATCACCATAATCAGCAATTTGCGGCTGAAAATCAGTTTAATCACATCTTTACTCGTATGAGGCTTGATGTTCTTCCTTTCTTCCTCTGTTTGCTTAATCTCGTGTATTCCAAAGAGAACGACAGTCGAAGCGATTGCGACACCGATTGAAGTAAGGATAAAAGTATATTGAAAACCAAAGGTATCCGCCATTAAACCTCCAAGCAAAGGACCAAAAAGACTACCTGAAACATTTCCCATTTGCAATGTCCCAAGTGTTTTACCAGCTTCATTTTTGGGCGTCTGCTTCGAAATTAATGCAATGGATGTTGGGATAAAGCCTGTCACCACTCCCATAAACATGCGTAGAAAAAAGAGTCCCATTACATTGCTGACAATGCCCATAATAAAAACGGATAAAGCAATTCCATATCCTGTCAGGAGGAGAATCGGCTTAAATCCGTATTTATCACCAATTTTCCCCCAGAGTGGAGAAAAAAGAAAGGCACTTATAAATGTTACGCCAAAAACTAAACCAGACCATGTTTGAACATATTCGCTACTAAAATCTCCGAATGTTTCGATGTATAAAGAGATGAAGGGAACGACCATGGTCATACTTGCTGCAACTAAAAAGTTACAAACCCACATGATCAGCAAATTACGCTTTGCAATACTAATAATAACACCTTCTTGATGATATTTATTTCGACACTCTAAATAATATTATAGTACAATGACAAAATAATTCAATCCACCCTGCTTATCTTCTTTATCATGCATTGATTTTAAAAAAGAAAAATGCCCGTTATAGGCATTAATCAAATGTGATGGAGTACATCAACGTATATTCTTTTGCAATGCTTTCTAAAGCCTTTAAAGCAAGTTGGTTATAGGGCTCCTCTGGTTCAGCTTCCAACTTTTCTTTTAATCTAGAATAAGCTTCTTTTAAAGAATCCTTATAATCGGGAATGTCTCCTTCATAAGGCTTGGCAATGCGGGTTTGTATATTTGTTTGTTCACGATACGCCAAAGCCTTTCGTTCATGGAAAAAAGGGACATCTGCTTGCATAGGATTATGTAGATCCCCTTGGCGAGGATGATTCAGTACCGCTAAAATTCGGACCGTTAACATATCCCCCTGTACAGCCGTAATTTCTCCGATGTACTTTCCAGTTTTTTTATTGGTTACGATAATATCACCAGGATTCATAGTCAATCTCCTTTCTAATGACTTCTTTACTCTATTATGGGAGATCTTGGGGGGAAAAGAAAGAGAGGTGAACTTTTGGAAGAGTCTTTGTTCATGTTCCCTTGATTATGGAATTTTGTATTAAATTAAAAAGGAAATGTGATTTCTGTAAATTATAACCTGGAAAGTGGTTTTACCATGTTAAAAATGAATATTATTTACCATGACAAAAACAAAATGGATACTCCTACTTTTATTTGAACATTTATGTTGCTGAGAAAATAAGGTATAATAAAAGTATAGTTCAATGGAGGTGGCTTACATGTCTATTCCCGAGAAAATTATGAAAGAAATTGATATGTTAAGTGAACAAGAACGAAAAAAGGTACTTGATAAAATTAAAGAAAAATATATGGCTGAGGACGTTATTTTATTGGGCGAAAACTACTCCTGGTGGGACAACGAGGAGGATGACATATACAATGAGCAGTAAAAAGAAACAGGGTGAAGTTTGGTTGGCAGATGTTCTATTTAAAGAACCCCGTAAAACTAAACAGCGCCCTGTTGTTATAGTTGGAAACGAGTTAGCGTTGGATGTAGATGTCATTATTGCACCAGTTACCAGCCAGAAACCAAGAAATCAATTTGACATTATCTTGGAGTATTGGGAAGAAGCCGGATTATTAAAACCGTCAGTTGTACGCACTTCCAAAATCACTTCTATTCACGGTTCTGAATTGAAGCGTCATTTGGGAGAATTACATAACCACGATCTTAAAAACGTATTAAATATGTGTAAAGAATTATTTTAATATTTAGTTATTAATTTTACTATCGGGCTAAATTATGGATTTAGAGAAGTAGGGAGGTATTGACCTGAATTCCTTTACATTTCTATTTCCTTTCTTGGTTTCAACAACTGTATCTATTCTTATTTTAAAAAAGACGCAACATAAATGACTTAGCATATTTTCAGATTTTTTGCTTAAATGTGCTGGTTCTAATTCCTGTAAACTACTGAGAAGAATAAGGAGGCGCATTAAAATGACAAAACAAATAAATCGTTTTGAAAACAAGGTGGCACTGGTGACAGGTGGACGTTCAGGGATTGGCCGGGCGATCGCTCGTCGGCTGCGTGACGAAGGAGCAATCGTAATCACTGCACAGCGCGAGAAGGACGATGAATTTGACTGGCTTGCAGCAGATTTCTCCGATCCACATTCACCAGAGAGAATTGTTGCAGAGGTCATCGCCCGCACGGGACGGCTCGATGTGTTGATCAACAACGCAGGCATGATGCAGGAAGCTGCGATCGAAGAAATGAACCTTGAAGATTGGCAGCGCAACCTCAACGTAAACCTAACAGGCCCCTTCCTAATGATCCGTGCTGCACTGCCTTACCTGCGTAAAACGCGAGGCAATATCGTTAATACCGGTTCGATTGAGGGGTTGGCCGCCAATCCCAGACATGCTGCATACAGTGCTACCAAGGCCGGACTTCATGGGCTGACCCGTTCGGTGGCGGTGGACCATGGCCATGAAGGCATCCGCTGCAATGCGGTAGCACCTGGCTGGATTGACACGGATCTGAACCTTGATTTCATCGAAAACACACCTGATGCAGAGGCGTTCCGAAGTGACATCGGGCGTATACATCCTGTGGCGCGCACGGGCTCCCCTGAAGAAGTGGCAGCGCTTGTGGCCTTTCTCGCAGCCGATGAGGCTGAGTTTATCACAGGGCAGGTCTATACAGTGGATGGGGGCAGGATGGCCAAGTTGAGCCTCCCCTGAACGAGAATTACATATTACTTGCGGACGCGATTAACTATTAAGGATCGCGTCTATATCATATAAATGGCTTCCAACTTAATCAATTAAATGATGTGTAATAAAGATAGATGTATGAATGAATCTTCCATTCTAAAGTGATTGAATTTCGATCAACTAGCGCACTTGTTGCGATTTCCCGAGGAATCCTGTAAAGTAACTTCTTGAAGGAAATGAAAAAGTACATATTTTTTCGAATCGTGGCCGTTGTCGTTACGAATAAAAAGGAGATGTCAAAATGACCGATCAACAAGTTTTTCCACAATTATCGACTGAAGTAGCAGAGGATGAAAAATTAGTACAACTGAATACGAATGTAGGCTCTATCCAAATAAAGCTTTTTCCAAAGCAAGCACCGAAGACCGTTGAAAACTTTGTGACCCATGCTAAAGAGGGGTATTATAATGGCATTATTTTTCACCGCGTGATTCCTGATTTCATGATCCAAGGGGGCGACCCTACAGGTACTGGAATGGGTGGAGAAAGTATTTATGGGGGCGCTTTTGAAGATGAATTTACAATGGATTTGTTTAATCTTCGCGGAGCGCTTTCGATGGCGAATGCTGGCCCTAATACAAATGGAAGCCAATTTTTCATTGTCCAAAACAATCAATTAGATCCAGGTTTTAAACCACAATTAGAAAAAGCAGGCTTTCCAGAGGAAATCATCGATGCTTATATGGAGAAAGGCGGAACTCCTCATCTAGACCATCGCCATACGGTCTTCGGCCAAGTGGTTGATGGAATGGATGTTGTGGACAAAATTGCTCATGTTGAAACACAGCCTGGTGACAAGCCAGTGGAAGATATTGTGATTGAAAGTATTGATATGATCAAGGAATAATTAGAATGCCGCCATACCATTATGGCGGTTTTCACATATTTGTCGAAGATGATCATTGGTTCTTGTTCACCTGCTTTGATATAATAGGGTCATACTTACCAGAAAGGATGTTTCCTTTGTTATCAATCTTTCACTTATTTGTATTAAATATTATCCCAATGTATTTTCCAGAGGATAAAACAGAATATATTCCTGCTTTTATTCAATTAGCCCTTGTGATCATTGTAGCAGGCTTAGTTGTTTTCTTTTTCAAAAAGATTTCTAAAAAACAAGAGGCAAAAGCGAAAGAATTAGAAGAGCGGTTGAAGGAAGAACAGAAAAATCAACATTCCTAAAATGAACGGCACCCCAAACGTTAGGCCCATCTAGCGATTTGGTGGTGCCGTTTTTTTAGTCGCCTACTTTTTCAAATTAGAGAAAAGAAACTTCTCTCCGAAAAGGATATTTCATTTTTACCATGGCAATAATGACGAACAATGAACTCTTTTTTGGAGGGGTGTTTGTGAAAAAATTTCTTCCGTTTATTTTTTGTTTATTGCTTACAGCTTGTGTGAATCCACCTCCTAAGAGGGTAGAGGTGGATGTAATCAATCCAGATGGTGATTCCCTTGGGAAAATTAACATGGAGGAAAAAGCGGATGGTATAAAAGTGAAGGTCGACTTAAAAGGGCTTCCTCCTGGTGAACATGCGATGCATATTCATGATAAATGGAAATGTGAACCGCCGGATTTTCTGTCTGCCGGTGATCATTTTAATCCAGATGATAAAGAACATGGTCTCCTTCATCCAAAAGGTTCACATGCAGGGGATCTCCCTAATTTGATTGTGAAGGAGAACGGCAATGTAAAGGTTGATTTTGTGGCAAAAGGGATTACGTTTAAAGAGGGGAAGAGTTCTCTTTATACAAAAGAAGGTACTTCGATTGTGATTCATGCAGATGCAGATGACGGCATGACACAACCAGCTGGAGATTCCGGAGACCGGATTGCATGTGGGGAAATCACAAAGAATAAAAAACCGGTTCAATTCAAAGAAAAATAAGTCCGGGCCCTAAACATAGGGGCTGTGGTCAACACGAAAGAGATGTGCCTCATATCTCTTTCGTGTTTTAATGTAATTCTCGGGGGTCTACCCCGGTTATCTTTTTGATGTCTTCATCTGTAAAGCCATTTTTTCTCATAGCTTCAATGATTTCTTTTTTACCCTCTTCTTTGGCTCCCCGCATACGGGTTACTTCATCGTGCAGCTCTCTTTCCCTTGCATCATATGCTTCCCTGAGCTCTTTACTTAGGTTCAGTGCGCTTAGCCTTTCTTCTGCTTCGGCAATGTTTTTATCCATTGAAATTACCTCCTCTAAAAGGGATTTGTCATCACTCTTTAAAAAGGTCAACCAGCGGTGTAGAGGGTTATGGAAGTCCAGGTGATTTATGAAATCCGTAAATTTTACTGTTTCAATAAAATGGATTTCTAATTTAAAAGATCTAAATCGGTAAATATTGTTTTAAAAGCTACATCATTAAGAGGATTTAGCCTTTCCATTCTTATCTGCTCCTATTCCCTTTCATATATCACATAACTATTTTGCTTTATCAGGACTGTACAGTATTTCCGTAGGGCTATTGTACCATAAAAGCGACAATTAGTAGGTTGACAGGTTGAATAATTTTGAAAATTAACTGGAATTTATATCGGTACGAGTTAAACTAAAAAACCGGGCATGGGTTTGCCCGGTTTTCCTTATACTTAAGATCCAAACGCTATTTTTAATCTTTCCAATCCTTCTTCTACAATTGAACGGTGGCAGGCTGGATTCAAGCGAATGAAGCCTTCGCCGCCTTTTCCGTAGGAAGCACCAAAGTTTACGGCTAATTTTGCTTTTTCTAGAAGGCTCTCTCGTAATTGTTGATCATTTAGCCCGGTTTTGCGACAATCAATCCATACGAGATAGCTTCCTTCTGGTCTCATCACGTCAAGTTCTGGAAGGGATCGCGAAATCTCTTCGTCAATCATGTTTATATTTCCTTCGATATAAGCGATACATTCATTTAACCATTCTTCCCCATCCCGATAAGCAGCTTCCATCGCGATCATGCCAAATGTATTTAGGCTGGTGAGATTCAATGTTTGCTGAATGATCGTTAGCTTTTTGCGCATTTCTTCATTTGGTGCCACAATAAAGGAAGCCTGCAAACCAGCGAGATTGAACGTCTTGCTTGGCGCCATAAAGGTCACAACAAAATCTTGATAAGCTGGATCAAGGGATGCAAGTGGAAAATGGTGATGTGGTTCAAAAATAATATCCGCATGAATTTCATCTGCCGCGATTAACACATCATATTTTTTACAAAGTTCAGCTATTTTCACTAATTCTTCTTTTTTCCAAACACGTCCACCCGGATTGTGAGGACTGCATAATAAAAACAGTTTTACGCCGGATTTTAATTTTTCTTCAAAATCAGCAAAATCAATTTCATAACGCCCATTGACTAATTGTAAAGGTGAATTAACCACTTCTCTCATATTATTCTCAATCATGTTGAAAAATGGTGTATAAACGGGTGATTGCAATAAGACTTTATCGCCTACTTCGGTAAAAGCCTGAATTGCCATTCCGATTGAAGGGACAACACCAGGACTATATAAAATCCATTCAGGGCGAATCTCCCATCCATGTCGGTTGTTTGTCCAATCAACAATGGCTTGAGCTGTATTTTCATTGGCAATCGTGTAGCCAAATACCCCGTGATCCATTCTCTCTTTCAACTTCTCAATTACAGAGGTAGGGGGGCTAAAATCCATATCCGCTACCCACATTGGCAGAAGTTCGTTTTTTCCGAAGGCCAGTTTCATTCCATCCCATTTTAGGGAGGAGGTATTGATTCGGTCGACTTTCTCGTTTAGCTTGTACATTGCTTTTTCCTCCTCAGCACACTAAGTCTTCTCTATTCTAGCGATATTTCATTTATTTTTAAAGAGGATGTTCACTTGAAAAGATAAAATCTCTTATATAACGATAAACTTCCCAAGGTTTTTCCTCTGGGAGTAAATGTCCTGTTTGGGGCAAGGAAATAAATTGAGAGTGGGGCACATCTTGAGCAAGGCGCTTTCCTGTCTGAATCGGGACGACTCGATCGTTTTCTCCCCAAATAAAAAGGCAAGGGGCCTGAATGGTTTGCAAAATTTCAGAGGGGAGATCGCCTTCCCAATGACGGATCATCCTTTTAAAAGCCCGAAACATTTTGTCATCCCCAAAAGGTTCGGAATAGCCACGAATCATCTCTTCATCAATCATATTTTGGTCATAGACAACATGATGTAAATTCCCTAACACCCCTGTTTTCCCGAGTTTATGTTTGATTACTTTTTCAAAGAAAGGGAAGTAGGATAAATAGGTGTAGGGTGGTTTGATTCGAGGTAAATAGCCGGAACTACAAAGAAACACCCCTTTTTGGATATGATCAGGTCTTTGATGCATCATATTGAATAGCAATTGACCGCCCATGGAGTGGCCAACCCCGGCTAAAGATGAATAAGGCAACTGATCTAATAAAAGCCAGAGAGTATGGGCGATATTTTCATAAGAATAATGAAAAGAAGATGATCTCCCGCTTTTCCCAAAGGGAGGAAAGTCGACAGTCAAAACATGAAAATCATTCGCAAGCAGTGGAGCTAATTTTCGAAAACTAAAAGTAGAAGATAGAAATCCATGAATAAATAAAATGGTAGGAAGCTCTTGTTTATGCTTATGATGATAGCATTCGTAGTAGAGATCAATGTTATTTATGTGGACGGAATGTTTCGAAAATGTTGCAGTCATCCTCTCACCTCATTTTTTAGTGTATCCTTACCAAAATTTTAAATCGTAGGTTTGAAAAATGAAAGATCGGGAAAAGAAGTGAATGGAAAAGGCTTTGTTTTGATTTAGCTAGAATTCTGTGTTAAAATGTTATATTGCGTAAAATAGAAGATATTATATAATAATTGGGAGTGTTTCCATGACAACAAAATATGAACCAGGCACAGTATTGACAGGAAAAGTAACGGGTATTCAACCTTATGGAGCTTTTGTGGCTTTAGATGACCAAACACAAGGGCTTGTCCATATTTCAGAAATTAAACATGGCTTTGTAAAGGATATTCACGAATTTCTATCTGTTGGAGACGAAGTGAATGTGAAAGTTCTTGAAGTAAACGCAGAAAGTGGTAAGATTAGCCTCTCTATTAAAGCAACAGAGGAGCCACCAGCCAAACAAAAATCCACGAAGCCAAGTAAGCCGGCAAATGCTTCAACTACTGAAACAAGTGGCGAAGGTTTCAATACATTAAAAGATAAACTACAAGAATGGATTAAGCAATCTGATAACAAAGATTTACTAAAAAAATAAGTGAAAGACGGAGGATGTCTGGTTGACGGGGCATCCTCTTTTTCGGATGGTGAAAAAGCGCCTTCTTCTATTGAAAAGACCTATTCCAATGCAAGGATAATATGGTAATATGAAGATGCATGGAATTATGAGTGAATTGGGAGGGGTAGTTGCGTACAAATAGGATGGAATAACGAAATAAAATAAAGGCTAACGTGACAGAGAGGGGTTAAATATAGTTCTTATTGAAACGATGAGAAGAGATATTTCTGTAAACGATAGAGGATTTTCTTGAATATCCACCTATAACGCTATTTAAAAAAAAGCGAAGAAGTATTGGAAACGTTCGCTTGGACCTATTCCATCTTTTATGTAAAAATGAGAAATGCCCCTAAGAAAAATTCAATTTTGGTTTTTAGAAAAAGAAAGTATCCTTTAGGTAATCATAATGGTGGAAATGATACGTCAATCGTGTTTGAATGTAAGATAAATATGATTAAATGAATAAAGAGGCGAAATAAAACGATGGTGGAAAATCTTAACTTATTTACATCAACTCAAGAGGTTATCAAAGATGGTCTCCACAAACTTGGCTTTGGCGAGGAAATGTATGAACTGTTAAAAGAACCGATGAGAATGATGACTGTGAGAATTCCGGTTCGTATGGATGATGGTTCAGTTCAGGTCTTTACAGGGTTTCGTGCCCAACATAATGATTCTGTAGGTCCCACCAAAGGGGGCGTACGTTTTCACCCAGATGTTGATGAAGAGGAAGTAAAAGCAATGTCCATGTGGATGACAATCAAATGTGGGATTGTCGATCTTCCATATGGGGGCGGGAAAGGCGGAATTGTGTGTGACCCGCGAACAATGTCAATGAATGAAATTGAACGACTTAGTCGGGGATATGTTCGGGCGATCAGTCAAATTGTCGGACCGACAAAAGATATTCCAGCGCCAGATGTTTTTACAAACTCACAAATTATGGCTTGGATGATGGATGAATATAGTCATTTACGTGAAAATGATTCTCCTGGTTTTATTACAGGTAAGCCGATTGTGCTAGGAGGCTCACAGGGAAGAGAAAAGGCAACCGCACAAGGCGTGACGATTTGTATTGAAGAGGCAGCCAAAAAACGGGGCTTAAAAATACAAGATGCGCGAATCGTCATTCAAGGTTTTGGAAATGCAGGCAGTTTCCTCTCAAAATTCCTTTATGACGCAGGAGCGAAAATTGTGGGAATTTCCGATGCGTATGGAGCACTGCATGACCCAGATGGGCTAGATATCGATTATTTACTTGATCGCCGTGATAGTTTCGGAACCGTCACGACCTTATTTGAAAATACAATTTCCAATAAAGAACTATTTGAATTGGACTGCGATATTATTGTGCCGGCTGCTGTAGCTAACCAAATCACAGCAGAAAATGCGCCAAATATTAAAGCATCGATCGTCGTTGAAGCGGCGAACGGACCGACAACAGAGGAAGCAACCCGCATTTTAACGGATAAAGGTGTTTTGCTTGTACCTGATGTATTGGCAAGTGCAGGTGGTGTCACCGTTTCTTATTTCGAATGGGTACAAAACAATCAAGGGTATTACTGGACAGAAGAAGAAGTCAATGAAAAACTGAGAACAAAACTTGTAGAAGCCTTTGAAAATGTCTACCACACAGCGGAAACGCGAAAAATCAACATGCGTTTGGCCGCCTATATGGTCGGCCTGCGAAACACAGCCGAAGCCTCAAGATTCAGAGGCTGGGTGTAACACGAAAAGCGGAGGCGCCTGTTTAGCTGCGTACAAACTTTCTAGGGGCCTGACGAGATAAAGGAAACACGGCGAAGAATGAGCCGATGTTGACTTATCGTAGGAAGGCACCGAAAGTTTGCTAGCAGCTAGGAGCCGCAGCTGGACAAAGAAAAGCGGAAGACGGCGCTTAGGGGCGACAAGCAAATGTTCTGGAACCTAGGAAGGCGGTTTTCCCTTCCAAGGTTCCAGGTTATTTGACCTCGAGCCCCTGCCGTCTGCAGCTGGACAAAGAAAAGCGGAGGCGACTGTTTAGCAACGCACAAACTGTAATAAATAAAAAAACCAAACCATGGAAGAGAGAGCAAACTCTCACCGGGTTTGGTTTTTTTGACTTTGCCTTAATTTCGGGCACAGTAGGCCTCCGATCGAGCTCCCTTGGGTGATCTTACCTTGAATTCGGTCGCAATTCACCTCCGATCGATCCCCTTTTGGTGATCTAGCCTTGATATGGTCACGATTCACCTCCAATCGTGCCCCCTTTGGTGATCTAGCCTTGATTATGGTCACGATTCACCTTCGATCGATCCCCTTTTGTTGATCTAGTCTTGATTATGGTCACGATTCCCCTCCGATCGATCCCCCTTGGGTGATCTTACCTTGAATTCGGTCACAATTCCCCTCCGATCGATCCCCTTTTGTTGATCTTACCTTGAATTCGGTCACAATTCTTCCCCAATCGTGCCCTTTTTGGTGACTTCACCCTGATTTCGGGCACGATCCGCCTCCTTCATGATGATGAAAAAAGAGAAATCCGGAATTTCATTGCCAATGAGAGCTTCTTGGCGCATGAAAAATAGGGAAATCAAAAAATTCATTACCACATACAAATAATCAACTAGCCGTTTTGTATCTATTTACTTGAAACTTAGCCTTTATTCAGCTAAAGTTAAGGAATAATGTATCTATAGGGAGGATTTAGGCATGGGACATATTCGTTTTGACTATTCCAAGGCTCTTTCGTTTTTTGGACAACATGAAGTGGATTATTTGCAAGCAGCAGTCGAAACAGCTCATACACAATTACAGGATAAAACAGGTGCAGGTAGTGATTTTCTAGGATGGATTGATTTGCCTGTTGAGTATGATCACGAAGAATTCTCACGGATTCAAAAAGCAGCAGCAAAAATTAAACAAGATAGTGATGTTTTGCTCGTAATTGGGATTGGTGGATCTTATCTTGGGGCACGTGCTGCAATTGAAATGCTCAACCACAGTTTTTACAATGAACTGCCAAAAGAAAAAAGAGAAACACCACAAGTATTATTTGTAGGAAATAATATTAGCTCTACATATATGCGTGATGTAATGGATTTATTGGACGGAAAAGATTTTTCTGTGAATGTCATTTCTAAATCTGGTACAACGACAGAGCCTGCGATTGCGTTCCGGATTTTCCGCAAATTATTAGAGAATAAATATGGGGCAGAAGAAGCGAAAAAGCGGATTTTTGCGACAACCGATCGTGAAAAAGGGGCACTGAAAACATTAGCGAATGAAGAAGGCTATGAAACTTTTGTGATTCCTGATGATGTAGGTGGACGTTATTCTGTTCTAACGGCTGTCGGCTTATTGCCAATCGCGGTTAGTGGAGTGGATATTGAAGCGATGATGAAGGGAGCGGCTGATGCGCGCGAGGCATTCAGTTCCCCTGATCTAAAGGAAAATGCGGCTTATCAATATGCGGCCATCCGCAATGTCCTATACAATAAAGGAAAAACGATTGAAATGTTGATCAATTATGAGCCTGGTCTCCAATATTTCGCGGAATGGTGGAAGCAATTATTCGGCGAAAGTGAAGGAAAAGATCAAAAAGGCATCTACCCTTCTTCCGCTAATTTTTCAACGGATCTCCACTCGCTTGGACAATATGTACAAGAAGGCCGTCGCGATCTTTTCGAAACCGTCATTAAGGTGAAAAATGCTCGTCATGAACTTGTGATTGAAGGGGAAGAAAACGATCTGGACGGTTTGAATTATCTAGAAGGAAAAACGATTGATTTTGTGAATGATAAAGCATTTGAAGGGACGTTGCTTGCCCATACAGATGGCGGTGTACCAAACCTCGTTGTCGAAATTCCAGAGATGGACGCTTATACGTTCGGTTATCTTGCTTATTTCTTTGAAAAAGCTTGTGCCATTAGCGGATATCTCCTTGGAGTAAATCCTTTCGACCAACCAGGAGTAGAAGCCTACAAAGTAAATATGTTCGCTTTGCTTGGAAAACCTGGATTTGAAGAGAAAAAGAAAGAATTGGAAAAACGTCTATAAACTTAACAGAAGGAGCAGTTCTATCATGGATCTGCTCTTTTTTGTCTGAAAAAAGTACGTTGATAGAGCTTTTTTAGGTGCTACCATATTTTAAATGCAAAAACGAAGGGAGTATGCTCATGGCGATTATCGAAAAATTAAAACTCGATCAATACAAAAACATGGTTGTGATTAATCAACCAGATGACTACGCTCTATTTACAGAGCAAGCGACAACCTTTAACAAAGACCATGAGGCTATTTTTATTTTTGTCGAAACTGTGGATGAGATGGTCCAGTATACACAGCAAATTATCGATAGCCAACTATTACTTGATAAAGGCTATTTATTTTTCGCTTACCCTAAAAAAGGCAACACACGCTATAAAACTTTCGTTCACAGAGATGAAATTTTTCCAGCTATGAAAGTAGATGAGGATGGCTATGTTGCGGAAAGCGATTTGAAGTTCTCACGTATGGTAAGTATGGATGATGTCTTCACTGTAGTTGGATTAAAACGGGAGAAAAAGAAAGCAAAGAAGTCATTATCAGCTAGTCAGCGTGTTGCAGATTATGAGGATAAAGTCAAAGATGTGAAAGCACTATTGGCTACTCAACCAGATGTATTTGCTTTTTTTGAAAGCTTGACACCTGGTTACCAAAAAGGCTGGGCTCGCTACATCTTTTCTGCTAAACAACAAAAGACAAGGGAAACACGCCAGCAACAAATGATCGACATCCTATCACAAGGATATAAATCTATTGATTTGTACCGGCAAAAGAAGAAATAATTTGCTGGGTGGAAGTCATTTTTTCAATTGGAACTGATTTAGTAGTGGATGCGGTGATGCAGTGAATGGCATGTTTTGACGTTTGCCATGGTAGGCTTGATTATGGTTTGCGGTCCGAATAATTTATTTGTTTTTGGTCCAAAATAATCGTAATAAAAATTACCGTTTTGAAGGAAATGACGTGAAGACATGATCCGGTTATCGCCGACGAAAATTTTTAAAAGTTTATACAACCCCAAAAAACAACAAGCCTATACGATACATAAGCAGTCAACAAATAGGCAGAGAGATTATTTCGTTACGGTCATTACTCCCGTTTATAATGGAGAAAAGTTTTTAAAAAAGTCCATTGAATCTGTTATGAAGCAAACGCTTGGCTTTAAAAATATTGAGTATATACTCATTGACGATTGTTCGACAGATCGTTCAAAAGAAATTTTATTAGACTTTGCAAAACAACACGAGAATATGACGGTGGTTTCGTTAGATTGTCATTCAGGTTCATCTGGTCGTCCACGGAATATTGGTATGGAATTAGCAAGTTCACCCTATATCATGTTTCTAGATGCCGACGATTGGCTTGATCCCAATGGCTTGCAAGTGCTTTATGAGATTTTAGAAGAAACAGGCGACCCCTATGTGGTAGGTAGAACCATTAAAGTGGACAATGGAGGAACGAAAGTAGTTGGTGAACACCAATGTTGTAAAGAAAGGAGAAGTGTCTCTCCTTTTTCCATCCCCCATATTTTTCACCATCTTGGTCCGACTGCAAGAATGATGCGAGCGAGTTTGCTTAAAGAGCGGCAGATTCAGTTTCCTGAGATGAAATTCGCGGAAGATAAACAATTTTTTATTGATGTCCTAACAAGTTGTCAAACAATCTCAACGACGACAAAGCCGATTTATTATGCCAATCGCTTGGATGAAACGAAAAAAACCCGCTTAACGAATCAAACCAATATTTTGCAAAAAACAAATTATAATTTACAAATAGTCCATTACATTTTAAAGCGAAAATTTGATCTTGAGATTGAGAAAATGATTGTGAATCGATTGTATGAATTTGATTTAATGAGGCGACTTTTTACGACACCACACTTTCAGAAGACAAAATTTAAACGGCTGTACTATTATAAGATCAAGCAAATTTTGAAGACAACTAGAAAATTAACCTATGATTTTACGGAGAATTTTTTTGAGCCCATTCACAAACTGATATATGAATTAATACGTGAGGGCAATTATAGTGCGGTAACAAAACTGTTGGAGTGGGATAAATCCATCAAGGTAAAAGAAGTGGTGATAAAAAATCAGCAGGCTTATCTTGTGATTCCTTTTCTCGAGGAAAAATATAAATACATTCCTTTACCCATATACATCACCTTTAAAGAACATTATTGTCAAGAAAACCAATACATTCTTCATTTTCATGTGTATGGTGATCACATTCATTCCATAACAGATGTATTAATTCGGGATGGGAAAAATGCCCATAATGATTATGTTTTACCGGTGACAATGAATGAAAATGGCGAAGGAACGATCAAGGTCCAATTCGACTCATTAAAAGATTTACCACCAGCCTACTACTCCATTTTCGTAAGATATAACGATTATATGAAAATAAATATAAGGCAACTAATTAAAAATGAAATAACCCATCGTTACCAAAAACGAGAATTCACTTTTTGTCATACGCCTTTTTCTAATGTGGCTCTTAAAATAAAGTAAACCTTCAATCTGTTGGGGGATAAGGGATTTCGCAAAATATTTTGATTGAGGATCTACGAAAAAGACTGAGAAGCAGGAAACCGTCAATCCAACGGCTCTTTGGATGTACGAAAAAGAAAGAGAAGCAGGAAAACGTCGATCCAACGGCCTTTTGGATGTACGGAAAAGAAAGAGAAGCAGGAAACCGTCAATCCAACGGCTCTTTGGATGTACGAAAAAGAAAGAGAAGCAGGAAAACGTCGATCCAACGGCCTTTTGGATGTACGGAAAAGAAAGAGAAGCAGGAAAACGTCAATCCAACGGCTCTTTGGATGTACGAAAAAGAAAGAGAAGCAGGAAAACGTCGATCCAACGGCCTTTTGGATGTACGAAAAAGAAAGAGAAGCAGGAAAACGTCGATCCAATGGCCTTTTGGATGTACGAAAAAGGATGACAAGCAGGAAAACGTCGATCCAACGCCCCTTTGGATGTACGAAAAAGACTGAGAAGCAGGAAAAATGGATCGATCGCTGAGAGGACCAGAGGAAAATCCGGCTTTATAAAAAAAGAAGGTTTCTCCAAAAGAAGAAACCTTTTCAATCCCCACCCGCGGTAAAGTAAGCTGTGAATTTTTACAATCAATAAAAGCTTTCATTAATAGTTTATTAGGAAAACATGATTACGATTGGACAAACAATCTAGGGCAAACTCACATTTTTACCGGAAAAGCGGAAGACGGCTACTTAGGGGCGTGAAAAAGGATAAACAAAGGTTAAACGGCTAAATGCGCTGCGTCCGTATGTCTTCGCTGTCGAGTGGTTAAAGGGTATGGTATAATACAGTGTTAAAATTTTGGGAAAGAAGGAGTCTGATGAATCATAATGGATTCGTTTTTGCGGAAATCATATTTTCTTCACCCGCTTTATTTGCCTTATTAAAGATTATTGCAATTGATATGATCCTTTCTGGTGATAATGCGATTGTGATTGCAATGGCAACGAGAAAATTATCTAAAGAGCAACAGAATAAAGCCGTTTTTTGGGGAATTGCCGGGGCTGTGGTGCTACGTATTCTCTTTGCGACGATCATTGTTAAATTAATGCAAATTCCATTCTTGCATATCATCGCTGGGATATTACTTCTATGGATTGCCTATAAAGTGTTGATCGGGGATGATCAGAAAGGCAATCAAATCTCCGCGCAAACGAGTTTGCTGAAAGCGATTGGCACAATCATACTTGCGGATGCTGTGATGAGTTTGGATAATGTTGTGGCGATTGCAGGAGCAGCAGATGGACATATTCTCATTCTTGCCTTGGGAGTAGCTATTAGTATTCCCGTCATGATATTCTGTTCAAAGCTGATTGTGAAAATAATGGACAAGTATACTTGGATCAGTTATGTCGGTTCCGCTATTCTCGTATGGGTCGCTGGTGAAATGCTGATGAAGGATCAACTAATAGGGATAGAAGAATCCCTTGAATATATAGTCATTGTATTTTTAATTATCCTTGTATTAGGATTAGGTTTTTATAAAAATAAGAGAAAGGAAAACAAATCTGTAACGAAAATGCGTGAACATTAGGTATCTATAAGGCAAAAAATGTGAATGTGAATGTTGATGGAAGAGTCCTTTTCAGGGCTCTTTTTATATTTTGGGGATGAGCAGCGTTAATGCTGAATAATTTAATAGAAGGAGATGGGAATGTGGCGAAAAAAGGGATTGACGTATCTGCACACCAAGGAAAGATTGATTGGGACAAGGTGAAGGCGGATGAAATAGAATTTGCGATGATTCGCATGGGGTTTGGAAGTGATTTAGAAAGGCAAGATGATCGATATTTTGAACGGAATGTAAAAGAATGTGAGCGTGTTGGCATTCCGTGGGGAGCCTATCTTTACAGCTATGCCATGGATATAAATGAGGCAAAGAGTGAAGTGGCCCATGCTTTGCGGTTATTGAATGGCAAAAATCCGACATACCCAATCGCTTTCGATATGGAGGATGCTGACGGATACAAACGCAAACGGGGCATGCCTGCGAGCGCGGCATTGATCGACATTTGTTATACATGGTTAAATGCAGTTGAGGATGCGGGATATTACGTATCATTGTACGCCAGTTTGAGCTGGTTAAATGGTTCTCTCAGAAGCGGAAAATTAGATCGCTTTGATAAGTGGGTGGCACAGTGGGCGCCGAAATGTACGTATAAAGGTGCTTATCAAATGTGGCAATACACTAGCGCTGGACAAGTTGCCGGCATTTCCGGCCCTGTCGATATGAATGAAGCTTATCATGACTTCTTGGCAAAGAAGCATTCGAATGCTACTAAAAAGCCAGTGACCAAACCTGAGAATACTACCTACACCGTAAAAGCAGGAGATACCTTAAGTGAGATTGCAGTCAAATATGGAACCTCAGTAAAAAAACTTGCTGAGCGAAACGGGATTAAAAATCCGAACGTGATCCAGGTTGGTCAAAAAATAAAATTATCCAGATCTCCTTCAGCAAAATTAAAAGCCGTCTATCATACTGTGAAACCTGGGGATACTGTATCTGGACTAGCTGTTCAATATAACAGCACCCAACAGCAAATCAAGTCTTGGAATAACATCAAAGATATCAATAAGATTTATATCGGGCAAAAATTAAGAGTGGAATAATAAGAATCGCACAAGGCCTGTTTTTAAGATCACCGGATATACCATATTCTGTGGCTCCGGAAGGCAAAAAATCAGTGAAGCACTTATACTTCACTGAGTTTTTAATCGTAGCATTATCACGAATTCTGTGGAATACTCTGCCTTCATACAAAAAAGATTGCTAGAGCTAGAAACCGAAAGCAATCTTTTTTATGTTATCCGATTGAATGATGTGTCCTTGTTCCTTTTGCTGGGCGGAACGATGTGACTTCTAAAAACTTTGAATGGTATTTTTTCCAGCTAGATTCATTTTGTTTTTTTGGGAGAAAACAATGGCAAGGCAGCGATACAAACAAAAAACTTGATCCAGTAGGATCAGATATCCACTGAATCAAGTGTATGCCTCATTTCTTTATGCCCTGTTTTTCGTTGTACCATGCAAGATGGCACTAAGAATAAGCACAACGACAATCGCTCCAATGATCGCTGGGATAATCGCAAAGTCAGCTATGACGGGTCCCCATGAACCAAGGAGTAAAGTGCCTAACCAAGATCCCACAATACCGGCTAAAATATTTCCAATTATACCGCCCGGAACATTCCGTCCAACGATTAATCCAGCTAACCAACCAATGACACCACCAACAATTAAAGTCCAAAGAATTCCCATTGTTTTTTCCTCCTTTAAATTGTTCTGTGTTGTCCTATTTGTTTACCCTTTTCTTGAAAAACAAAACAATTTGGGGCTACAGTCGATGCGTTAAAACTCGATACATTTGAACAATATAAAAAGGAAGCCGTTAAAAATCATAAAAATAAGCAACAACAAGTAATCGAGATGGCAAATAATTAAGAAAAGCGCAAGCGCCCGCCAAAAGGATGAACGGCTAAGGGTGCGCCGTCCCCGAAATTGAGAAAAGTTGCGAAAAGGGGTACGGCGAAGTGAGTGGCCGTCCCCGAAATTGAGAAAAGTTGCGAAAAGGGGTACGGCGAAGTGAGTGGCCGTCCCCGAAATTGAGAAAAGTTGAGAAAAAGGGTACGGCGAAGTGAACGGCCGTCCCCGAAATTGAGGAAAATTACGAAAAGGGGTACGGCGAAGTGAGTGGCCGTCCCCGAAATTGAGAAAAGTTGCGAAAAAGGATACGGCGAAGTGAACGGCCGTCCCCGAAATTGAGAAAAGTTGCGAAAAGAGGCACGGCGAAGCGAGTGACCGTCCCCGAAATTGAGAAAAGTTGCGAAAAGAGGTACGGCGAAGTGTGCGGCCGTCCCCGAAATTGAGAAAAGTTCCGAAAAGAGGTACGGCGAGGGAGCCACCGTTTGGAGCCATAGGAGCTGCTCTAGCTATTTATCGTTTTGAACGAATTAGTAATGGCTCTCTCCTTATGTCGTCTTCTTATAAAATTTGGATATACTGTTAAAAGACTAAGGGCTCTAAAAGGAAGTGTTCATATTGCTTGGGATGTTGATCGCTATTTTTGTTTTTAACTTTGTTGCCTTTTCTAAAGTTAGAAATTTATCTGTCAATCAAATCGTCCATATCACAGTATTTACAATCGCATTCCAGACATTTGCTGATTTATATCTTGATCTTAAATACCATGGCTATTGGTATTACTCAAAAGGAGTAGACTTTCTTTCTATTCCAACCCTGACCATGATTATCCCGCCTGTCAATGTCATGTTTTTAAATTGGTATCCTCTTAAAAGACCACTTATGAAACAGGCTCTTTATATTATTTGCTGGACAATCCCACTGCTCATGTATGAAACATTGGCATTACTCCCCGCGCCTTGGGGTTATTTCCATTATGGTTGGTGGAAGTTATGGTATTCCGCCATTGTTGACCCCATCCTACTGGTTATTTTAGTACTATACTATAAGTGGATCCTTAAAATTGAAAAAAACCAAGCGAATTAGCCAATCCTACTTATTCGTCGTTTGTCTATGATGAAAATGTTTAATCATATGGTAAAAAAGCAATGTCAATGCTTGCACACCTAAATAAACGCTAAATGAGTAGGATAATTTCCATCCGTGATAGTTAAAAACATGAAATAGCGCGTTTACTCCCTCAAACAGCGTTCCAATTATGGAAGAAATGACAATATAAAGCAATATCCAGAACCCTCGAATATTTAATTTTTCATAAAAATAGATATAGAGATACGAAAATGGTGCGTATAAAAAGTAGGAAATGACATCAAATAATTCATATTTGCGCGAATCCATAATATTGTATAAATTTAAATCCGGTGAAGATAATAAATGGTCATAAATTCGTGCAACGGTTGAGCCAAATAGTAGAAGGAGGATCGTAAGACTCAAAGGAAACCGTTTAGGAAGCCAAAGTATCAAAGAATAAGAAAGAATAAGCCCAATGATGATAAACCACTCATTCTCGTCAAATGTTGTTGGTAATTGTAAGGGCATCATCTTCCAATTCCTTCCTTTCGTAAGACCCTTCTGAAACAAAATTGCAAGATAGATGAAATGAGTAAGACAAAAGCAATGGAGAGAAGGGAATGCCAAAAATCCCACCCATTATAGCGAATGACCTTCCCTTGCACAAGCAGAAACTCAACACCATATAGAATGGCGATATAAGTGATCGTGAACAAACTTTTGGTAAAACGGGATTGAATCGCTGCCAATAAATTGAAATACATTACATATAACAAGGGGATGACGAGGAATTCGGAAAGTCGAAAAATAATAAATAGTTTTATGCTATTCGTTATTTCCCATACTTTTAAATTGATATATAAAACAGCAAAATAACTCGTAATGAGCAATTCTTGTACCATGAAAATAAAGAGGTTCTCAAGCAAGCCAAGTCTTTTTTTTACAATGGAAAAGGTGATAAAGAAAAGGATGATGATATTCAGCAGGATCAGGAACATTTCGATCAACTCTCATTTGTATTTACACACATCAATGAATTCAGTATGGCTTTCTTCTATTATCTGTATAAAAAATGTAAATATGTAAGATAAGCCTTTATTTAACAGTTAGCACTATTCCATTTGCATAGCTTTCACGTTAATAGGAAAAATAGAAAAACATGATGACTGAGTTGATTGGATGAGATAGATGCGGATGAATAGCGTAAATCACGAATTTAAATCACCAGTTGTTGCCCTTCTATGGTCCGCAACGATGGCGGGCTTTGGTCAATTTTATAATGGGCAATATATCTTTGGTTTTCTCCTTCTAGTATGTGAATTCATGCCAATATGCAATCAAACTTAAATGTCTCCATTTTATATACCTTTCACTTTTTTCTAATGCAAGATACTTTACTTTCTCAAAAGAGCTTTATGCAACGCTAGTGCCTGAAGTTATTGTCAAGGAGAAGAAGGTAATAATACATCAATTAACATAATTTCTCCTTGAGATTGTACAAGTAATGCCTCTCTTAGATGTTCCTCAAATTGACGCAGATTGTGGGCACGACCACACTTTATCCCGTAACCTTCCGCTAATTGGGTAAAATCCGGATTTTGAAAGGATACTCCCTCACTGCTTTCAAACATTTTCTCCATTTTCATCTCCTCTAATTTCAAAACAGAATCGTTTAAAACAATCATAATAAACGATACCCCCAAACGCTTTGCCGTTTCAATTTCCGCAAAATTCATTAATGCGCCACCATCCCCGGTAATACATATAACGGGATCTTCGGGGCAGGCAAGCTTAGCGCCAATTGCACCCGGTAATGCGATCCCCATCGATGCCAACCCATTGGAGATTATAAGCTTATCCGGTTGTTTTGGCTGATACGTTCTGGCAATGGATAGTTTGTGTGCACCAACATCCGAGATGATGATGGACTGGTCAGGAACTAGTTCTTCTATCATAAGGAGAATGTTCTCTGTTGTTAAGGGAAGTCTATTTGATTCACCTTGATGATCTCTGATTTGATACGATGTTTTTATTTTTTCTTTTAGATTTCCTTGAGGCACCCAGGATTTAGGTGGCATCTTAAGTTGATTAAGAGCATGCAAAATCTGCTTAATATTCCCAGTTAATTCTATTTCCGCTGGGTAATACTCATTTATTTCTGCTGGCAAAGTGTCAATATGGATAACTGGGGTTTTTCCTCCATTCCATTTTTGGGGTAGCTGTTCGACAAAGTCAAACCCGATGACAATGAGTAAGTCTGCCTCGGCAATCCCTGCTAAAACTTTATCGTTTTCACTAAATCCAAACGTGAAATAGTTAGAGGGATGGTTTTTAGGTAATATGCCTTTTGCCATAAAACTATGGGCAACAGGCGATTGAAGGGCATCGATAAAAATACGCAGCTCCTCCATTGCATTTTCTCTAATCACTCCATTTCCAATTAGGATAAAAGGTTTCATATAATCTTGAATAATTGAATGGGCGGTTTGAATTGCTTTCTGAACAGGCAAGGACGGTGGAATTTGCGAAAGGGCTAAGGGTTGACCCGCAATCATCTCGGTTGCCAAGTTCTCCGGTAATGCAAGTAGTACCGCACCGGGCTTCTCCATCATCGCGGTCCGAAAAGCTTTACGTATTGTGACTGGAATCATTTGTGCAGATTTTATTTGTGTACTCCATTTCGTTGCCGGTTCATAAATTTCTGTTAGGTTTAAATATTGATGTGACTCTGGGTGTTGTTTCTCCGACGAAACTTGTCCAACTAAGGCAATTACCGGCGAGTGGTCAAGCTGTGCACTAGATATACCGGTTAACAAATTCGTTGCCCCTGGTCCAAGGGTAGCTAGGCAAACTCCGGGCTTTTTTGATAACCGTCCATATAAATCTGCCATGAAGGCTGCACCTTGCTCATGCCGAACGAGGATAAATTGAATGTTGGATTTGGACAGGGAATGGACTAGATCTAAAATTTCCGTACCTGGTATCCCAAAAACATATTCAACCCCCTCATTTTCTAAACATTGGACAAGCACATCTGTTGCTTTCATAAAATCCTTCTTGAAGATCTTTATATTGTAAAATTTGCGTGTTTAAGCTATTTTTCCTAATCGTCCCTTAATTATGTGCAGACATTCCGGTTGAAAGTCGCGTTAGCCACACATACTGCCAATCCCTTCTTACGTTCATTTCAATCGTATAGCTGAATTTTTACCAACGTGAGGCTGGGACAAAAGTGTTTTCACCAAAGAAAAAACCGAACTACCATCGTGCATATAACCCGCTCCGGAAATATACTTCGCTTTCCGCGGGCGAGTGTCAAGCCTCCTCAGGCTTCGCCTTCCGGGGTCTTTACGAACTCTTACTTCCCGCAGGAGTCTACGTATATTTCCTCCGCTAACGTAATGAATTTTTCGTTTTTGGAACTTAACATTTTTGTAATGTCCCAACCTCATTATTTTTTTATAGTTTTATACTGTAAAAAAGAGGAAATTTTCGGGCCTTGTAAGTGATAAAAAGTTGAGGGGTATTTGGATAATTCGCAGCGGCAGAGAGAAAATGCATTTTTCGTGTCAAAGGCATTTCCGTCTGCGTCTTTTGGCAAAAAATTTTGCAAAAGGTGTCCGAATTTCAGTGAATACCATATATGCATAATGAACCGATCTTTTTACGGAAATTTTTTATAGAGAAGAAAGGGAGAGGAACGATGGCAAAATTTCGCATGATTGATATTGGGTTTTGGGATGATCCGAAAGTGGTGGAGGAGATGACACCAGAGGATAAGTATCTGTTTTTGTATTTATTGACGAATGCGAATACAACGCAAATTGGCATCTACTCTATTACGAAGAAGCAAATGGCGTTTGATACAGGTTATTCAATGGAGACGGTGCAAAGTATTTTTGAACGTTTGATTCATCAACATAAACTGCTGAAGTATAACTCACAAACAAGGGAAGTGGCAATTCGAAATTGGGGGAAATACAATTTTCCTCGCGGTGGTAAGCCTGTGGAAGATTGTGTGACAGCTGAGTTGAGTAAAGTAAAAGACCGAAGTCTGATTACTTTTGTTGGGGGCAATGTGAAACAAGAGAAAATTCGCAGGTTGTACGAGTCGTATGACGATACGCACGCGTTACGGGGACAAGAAAAAGAAGTAGAAAAAGAAATAGAAAAAGAAATAGAAAAAGAACAACAACAAGAAGCGCAAAAAATAGATGGTGGTGGTTGTCGTGAAAATGTCATTGATTTTTATCAACAGAACATTGGGATGCTGAGCCCTTATATGGCAGAAGAGCTGGTGGATGCTTTAGAGGAATTTGGGGAAGTGCTTGTGATCGAAGCGATGAAAATTTCAGTAGCTTCTGGCAATCGAAGTTGGCGATATACATATGGAATTTTAAAGAAATGGCGTCATCACAATGTGAAAACACTGGGGGATGTGAGCGCCTTGGACAGAGAGTTTGAACAACAGAAAAAATATTTTGGCCACCAGACTTTGGATACAGAACTTTCAAAACTCTATCAACATAATCTTTCAGAGGGGGAAGAGGAGCATGACAGCTGAAAAAGCGCTACTTGGCTGCATGATGAAAGAAAATCATTTGATCGGGGATACGATCATCAAAGCTGGACATTTGGCAGATCCACGCCATCAAGCCTTATTTAAACAAATGCGCGATCGGCATCAACAAGGTGGCACAATTGACCTTGTCACACTCTCAACGACAGTGGACTTGGAACCATTTGGCGGTATTTCCTATCTCCATGACTTGCAATCCTTCGCCAATGTTGAAAAATTCGCTGAATATGAGGAGTTGGTGCTGGAAAAATGGAAAGAACGGGAGAAAAGGAATATTTTAACAGTCGCCAAGGAAGAAGATTGGGAGATTCAGAAGGTGATTCATGCTTTAGATCAAATCAATGAGGCGAAAATCGATGATCATATAGCGATTTCTACGGGGTTAGCAGATCTTTATGAAGCCCCATGGCAAGAAGAAAATCAGATCAAGGGGATATCAACTGGAATGCTGCGCCTAGACCAAATGACGAATGGTTTTCAAGACGGAGAGCTCACGGTAGTGGCGGCAAGGCCTTCGATGGGGAAAACAGATGTGATGCTTCATTTTGCCAAGCAAGCAGGTTGGAACGGAGATTTGCCGATTATTTTTTCACTGGAAATGCCGAATAAAAGCTTGATTCAAAGACTCGTCGCTTCGACAGGGGCCATCAATCGTTTGAAGCTACGGAATCCCTATCAACACCTCACCGAAGCCCAAAAGGAACAATGGCCAGAGCTGATCGGCCGCGTGTCGGAAACCAATATCCAAATTTTTGATGGAGCAGGGCAAACAGTCGCCCAGATGCGCGCGAAGGTGAGGAAATTGATGCACGAATACCCAGACAAAAAACCGCTTGTGTTGATTGACTATTTAACGTTGATTCGACCTGAACATCATTATGGCGGCAATGCTCATATGCAAGTAACAGAAATTTCGAAGCAGCTAAAGGGGATGGCGAAGGAAATGAATTGCCCGGTCCTCTTGTTGGCCCAATTAAACCGAGCGGTGGAGCAAAGGCAAAATAAACGACCGATGATGTCCGATATCCGTGAATCTGGGAGTGTCGAACAAGATGCGGATGTGATGATCTTTCTCTACAGAGATGCTTATTATGATCAGGATGCAGATCCAAAACACTTGGAGCTAATTATTTCTAAAAATCGCAATGGTCCCATTGGCACAGTGTTTGCGAATTATAATCAATTTACGGGAGGAATTCGCGATGCCCACGATTAAGGCGCTATATGAAGATGCGATCAAGTATGAAGAATCGCTCCTTGCCCATTTTATCTTCTGCTTGCTTCAGGAGAGGAAGGTTGATCTAGAGGAGGATAATGCGGTTTTGTCGCAAATTAAACCTGATCCTGAGAAATTGGAGAAATTGCTGGAAATGAATTATCTTGGCTTTGATCAGATAAAAATTTTTTCACTGAAGATCGCGAGACAGAAATGGGCCTTTATTTTTGCCCAGACAGCGGAGGAGGCGCAGCGACATTTGCGTTTGCAGACAGGGCAAAAACCATTGAACTGCTTGGAACTCTCGCCAGATGAAGTGATTTTTACCGGCAATCGCTTTCTTAACTTTCGAGAGTTGAAAAAAGAACAAACGCAATTTCCGTGTTTGGTTGCGGTGTATGAGAAATATCCTGGAAACAAAGCTTTCGTATGAGCATAGCCACATCATTGCTGCGGGAAAGGGAAACAGACTTCAACATTTGTTCGGTTACATAGGCAAAGAGGTCATAGACTCGAAACCAAGTAGCTGGGCGCTGGAATTAGATAATAAAAAATCCCCGTTTTCATCAGACAGTTTGACCAAGCAATTTTCCAATATGATATGTATTAAGGTCGGCCGGCTTTAATATATAAAGAGGAGGTGCAGTGAGTATGTGTTTTGAAGATGATTTTTTTGGTGGAGAAGAGAGGCGTGAAAGACGTAGACGGCGTAGATTAATTTGCCGCTGTCGTGAAGTAAGACACGAACGCGACCGTGATTGGGACGATGATAGAGACCGTGATCGTGACCGCGACCGTGACCGTGAGAGATTCATTTGCCGTTGTCGTGAAGAGCGTCGACGTGATGATTGGTAAGTAGCACCTCCTTGCCTTAAGCCCCTTTCTTTGAAAGGGGCTCTTTTAAATTGAATAAAAAGAAAAAACCCTTGAAACGTTGATGTTTCAAGGGTTTTGAATATGGAGCATAGCGGGTTCGAACCGCTGACCTTCACACTGCCAGTGTGACACTCTCCCAGCTGAGCTAATGCCCCAAATCGTAACTCCAATACTTATTATAGTAAGTTTTACAAAAAAAGCAAGTCTTAACTCACAATTTCAATCGCATCCACATCCTGCATCTTGGCAATCGTGTAGTAAATGTCGGTCACAGGGCGTTTGCCATTCACTCTCGTCCTTAATTCAAGCATATGCATGGAGCTGTCTTTGATATCTTTAATCCGTATATGGGTAACAGAAATTTTCTCCCCTTGAATTTTTTCAACAATTTTCTCAAGGCTTTCTTGTTGAGACACTGTAATTTTTATAATCAAGTCTTTTTTAGTTAAACTTTTGGGACCAATCTTAACGATTGCAAAAGGGATAAGTTCCACACTAATAATAAGAAGGATCACCCCTGCGACAGCTTCGACATAAAACCCGGCTCCTACTGCAATTCCAATTCCAGCGGCTCCCCACACCATCGCAGCGGTAGTTAATCCGGAAATATGATCATTTCCCCTTCTTAAAATAACGCCAGCCCCTAAAAAGCCAATTCCTGACACAATTTGTGCAGCTAAACGAAGGGGATCCATACGTATCATAATATCATCTCTGCCAGGGAGTAAGTAAGCTGATTCAATCGACACGATCGTTAACAAACAACTAATAATCGAAATCACAAGACTGGTCTTCAAACCGAGCGGCTTACTTTTAAGTTCCCTTTCTAATCCGATCACTAAGCCAAGTAAGGCTGATACAACTAACTTAATCAGAAGCTCTGAATCAACAACATCCAACAAATAAATCTCTCCTCTATTTTTTTGAATATACAGCGCTTTCGATATAAAATGATATTATCATATTTTTATAAAGAAAAAGCAAATGATTGAAATATAGTATAGATAAGAATGATTTCACGAAAAGAATCCCCATCTTCTCTTAAAAATAGAGAGCGGGGATAAATTCTAAACTATTATTAGATGAAAAGATAGGTTAATCCTGAAAAAACAAATGCCATAATAGATGAAAAGATAAAGGTTCCTCCATAAACCTTTTCCTCTGCATTTGATATTCGTAATGCTTCAATATAAGAATAAGAAAACAAATATACAGCCGTAATAATTGCAGTATAAAGACCGACATATGCTAGCATCATTTCACCTACTATAAATGGATTGATAATATATATGTTGGAAATATAATAAATATGAACGAGGTTTTATGGGCATTATATATGGAGATAGACCGGGAAATTTCATAGTTTTAAAGAGAACTTCTCAATAATAATAAAAAACTTAAAGTTTTTTTGAAAAATAGGTTGCATATCAAAAAAAACCATGATATAGTATAAGACGTCCTTAAGAGACAAGGGAAAACAAATAAGGACAACATTCGAAAAAAGAGTTAAAAAAAGCTTGACTTCGAAAATGAATAGTGTTACGATAATAAAGTCGCCGCTAAAACGGCGAACAAGAATTTGATCTTTGAAAACTGAACGAAACGAACGTCAATAAATAAATGGATAAATGGTTTTGAACCATTGCCAGCAATTGAGAAGGAAAACAAACTTCTTTCATTATATGAGAGTTTGATCCTG
>NZ_BORB01000037.1:0-44443 GCF_018332955.1 Lederbergia ruris | reverse complement strand
AAAAACATGAAAAAAATTTTAAAACAAACCAAAAAAGGAAAATAGTACGCAGTTTTAGGCTCTAAAAAAACCGCCAAAAGTGTTGATTTTACAGCACTTGAGGCGGTTTTAGGTGTCAAAGATGAGAATTTTTATAGCAAGTGTTTGTGAAAGTTTTTTAAATTATCGCTGAAACTTCCCTTCTAACTTACTATAGAAAAGGTTTTTTTCTTTGACACATTTAGCTCTGTATGGTATTAAATAAGTAGTTAGCACTCTCATGTATCGAGTGCCAATCATAGCGCAAAAGGGGAATTTTTATGGAGAAGAAGCTGTTTCAAGCAGAATCAAAGCGTTTATTAGAAATGATGATCCATTCCATTTATTCAAACAAAGAAATTTTTCTACGGGAATTAATCTCCAACTCTAGTGATGCGATCGATAAAATTTATTACCGTGCCCTCACAGATGATGCTTTAACTTTTAATCAAGACGATTACTACATAAAGCTTTCAATCGATAAAGAAAACCGAAAATTGAAAGTAGAAGATACAGGAATCGGGATGACAAAGGAAGAGCTGGAAGAGAATCTTGGCACCATTGCGCAAAGTGGCTCCTTGGCCTTTAAAAACGAGAATGAATTAAAAGATGGCCATGATATTATCGGCCAATTTGGTGTCGGCTTCTACTCTGCTTTCATGGTAGCGGATCAAGTGACTGTGATCAGTAAAGCTTTAGGTAGTGAAGAAGCATACAAATGGGAATCTTCTGGCGCCGATGGTTATACAATTGAACCAACCACAAAAGAAACGGTTGGGACAGAAATCATCCTAACCATTAAAGAAAATACAGAAGAGGAAAATTATGATGAGTTTTTAGAGGAGTACCGCATCCAATCGATTATTAAGAAATACTCTGACTTCATTCGCTATCCGATTAAAATGGATGTGACGGAAAGCAAACTAAAAGAAGGCACAGAGGATGAATATGAAGAAGTCAAAGAAGAAAAAACTCTCAATAGCATGGTGCCGATTTGGCGCAAAAATAAAAGCGAGTTAACGGACGAAGACTATGAAAATTTTTACGCTGAAAAACGTTATGGATTTGATAAGCCATTAGCGCATATTCACACAAGTGTCGACGGTGCGATTCGTTATAATGCGATTTTATATATCCCGGAAAAAATGCCCTTTGATTATTATTCAAAGGAATTTGAAAAAGGATTAGAATTATATTCAAGCGGCGTCTTGATTATGGAAAAATGTCCAGAGTTACTTCCCGATTACTTTAGTTTTGTCAAAGGAATGGTGGATTCGGAAGACCTATCCCTCAACATTTCTCGCGAGATTTTGCAACAGGACCGCCAATTAAAACGAATTGCCAATAATATTGAAAAGAAAATTAAAAGCGAATTGCAAAGCATGCTGAAGAATGATCGTGAAAAATACGAGACATTCTATGAAGCTTTTGGTAGACAGTTGAAGTTTGGTGTATATAGTGATTATGGCATGCATAAGGACGTTTTACAGGATCTACTTATGTTCTCTTCTTCCAAAGAAAATAAGCTTGTAACATTGGATGAATATGTTTCCAGAATGCCGGAAGAACAGAAGTATATTTACTATGCATCAGGAGATTCGATTGCTCGCATTGAAAAACTGCCACAGACTGAGGTTCTTCGAGAAAAGGGCTATGAAATTTTGTATTTCACGGAAGATGTGGATGAGTTTGCGATCAAAATGTTGATGAATTATAAGGAAAAAGAATTCCGTTCTGTTGCAAGCGGTGATTTAGGACTTGAAGATCAAGAACAGAAAGAAAAAGAAGCTTCCGAAGAAACAGAGGATAACAAGGAACTATTCAAGGCTTTGAAAGAAATTTTATCTGGAAAAGTGAAGGATGTGCGTGCTTCTAAACGATTACGGTCTCACCCTGTTTGTCTCTCTACAGATGGCGAGATTACCATCGAAATGGAAAAAATCTTACAGGCCATGCCGGATAATCAAAATGTCCAAGCCGAAAAGATTTTGGAAATTAATACAAACCATGAAGTGTTCCAATCGCTAAAATCAGCCTTTGAAACAGACAAAGATAAGCTAAACCTATACACTAACCTTTTATATAATCAAGCGCTCCTTATCGAAGGATTGCCTGTACAGGATCCGGTAGAATTTACGAATGATATTTGTAAAGTGATGGTGTAAGTGGATATCTAAAAAATAAGAATCAAGTGGATGAACAAGGATGAACAGCTAAGCAACAAGGATAAACGGCTAAGTTCGCGCCGTCCTGACGGCAGACTCAAGCCGCGACGTCCTGTCGCTTCGTCTGCACTAGTACATCCTTGTACGTCGCAACGCTGTTCTGACCAACGTCCTGTTGGCCTAAATTCGCGACAACAATCGCCACGCCTTTGTGACCTGCATCCCGTCCTGCAGGCCTCCGGTAAAAATGACACTGCGAATTGCTTTTCATAAGCGAACCCTATTTTATTGGGGTTCGTTTTTTCTTTTTAAAAACGGACAAGATTCCAGCTGAAATATGTTACCATTTAAAATAAAGATATCTAGCAAAGGAGTTGGAAAGGTACCGTGAAAAAGGTTTTATTAACTGGGTTTGATCCTTTCGGAACAGATGTGATCAATCCCGCTTCAGAAGCTATCAAACAATTAAATGGATTAATCATAGAAAATGTAAAGCTGATCACTGTTGAAGTACCAACCGTCTTTCATCAATCACGAGAAGTTGTCATAGAGGCGATTGAATTTTTTCAGCCTGATGTTGTGATTTGTGTTGGGCAGGCAGGTGGGCGTACCCAGATTACCCCAGAACGGATTGCGATTAATCTAGACGATGCACGGATTGCGGATAATGAAGGACAACAACCGATAGATGAACCTATTATTGAAAATGGCCCTGCTGCCTACTGGAGCACTTTGCCAGTAAAACGAATGGTCCATCAAATCCGAAAAATGGGGATTCCAGCAAGCGTTTCCCACACAGCAGGCACCTTTGTCTGTAATCATCTATTCTATGGAGTTATGCATTATCTTAGTGAACATGCTCCTCATATTCGCGGGGGATTCATTCATATTCCGTTCATTCCAGAACAAACCCTGGATAAATCCGCCCCAAGCATGAGCCTAAATTTAATTATCATGGCGCTAAAAAGGGCAGCCATTACAGCGGCCCATGAACAAGAGGATATGCATGAAGTTGGCGGGACGATCCATTAAGGTGCCTGGCATGCCCGTTTTCATAATTTCTAATTATTTTGCAAAGGTACATAATGTGAATCTTTCACCGTTCTAGATCGTACTTTAATAGACAGGAGATGGGCTAGTTCACCTAAAAGAAAGATGAGGCATCCACACATGATTGAGGAAAATCGTCCCAAATTAACATTACCCAAAACGAAATGGGAAATTGTCTTTAATATCGCTACCATCATCACTTTTATGAGTACGATGGTATATTTGCTTTATCATTGGAGTCTTTTACCGGAGAAGGTGCCTGCTCATTATAATGCGGCGGGGGTAGTCGATCGGTGGGGCAGCAAAGGGGAAATGCTTATTCTCCCTATCATTGGAATGATGATGTGGGTTGGCATGACCATTTTGGAACGTTATCCACATGTCTATAACTATATGGTCCCGATTACAAAAGAAAATGCCCCTGCCCAATATGTGAATGCACGTCTTATGATCAATGTTCTAAAAAATGAAATCCTGCTTTCCTTCTCTTTTCTCACATGGGAAGGGATTAAAATTGCTTTGGACGAACGAAATGGACTCGGCATTTGGTTTCCAATCATTTTTTTAGGCTTGATCTTTGGTTCAATGGGCTATTTCGTGATCCGCTCTTTTTACTTACAGAAAAGAGAGACTCGATAAGCTTGTCCAAAATGCCTGGTTGCTGATTTCCGATTTTCAGCCGGAAATCAGCTAGTAACAAAAGCATCTCTTGGAATTCTAAGAAAATTGCTTACAAAAGTTCTATTTTCTATTTTTCAAATCATCCACATGATATTCTGTCAGTGGTCTGATGAATTTCCGATATCTTTCCAGCTTAAATGCTTCTAATTCCTCCGGAGACATCTCTTTAATGACTTCACTCGCCTCCTCCTTCGTCTTATCGCATCCCTTTCCATTCTCATTTTCGATGGTCATACGTTTCAATGTCAATCCCTCCTTAAGTGAAACTTTAATCAGTGGGGTTTATTTAGCCGCCACCTTGTACAGGGAACGTAATAGCTGGTTATGCAGATAAATAAAAACCCCATCTGCATTGGATAACAGACGGGGTCATAAGACCGATCTTATCATCCAAAGCAAACAAACAGCTTTGCTGGTTTTAGCACCTTACCTATTGCAGGTTGCTGTGACGTCGTTGAGCCAGATCTCTCAGCCACTCTTGATAACTATTCAATTCATTTCAATTGTATGAGGGATTGGTAAAAATTTCAAGACCAAAGAATGTCCTTTTTCTCTAAGCGCCATTCACCATTGTTCTATTCGCTGAATACACAAAAAAGGGATCTCAGAAAGATACAAATTTCCATCTTCCTGTCCAATAATAACTTCCCCTAATCCTAACTTATCCAATTGTTTTTTTAACCGAGTAAAGGCTTGCTTATAAATGGCATCCGGCACTCTTCCTGCTTGATCAAGCGAAGCAAACAGGTCGGCTAGCTTACCTTTTTCTAGAGGCTTTCCTTCCGTGTGATTCAGTAAAACCCTTTTTAACATGCTCGCCTGCAGAATCGTAAGTGACACTTCTTGCTTCTGAAAAATCACGGACTGTTGGGCGTCAGAAAAATATAAAATAAGGGGGGACTCTTTGTTATCCGGGTTCATTAACTGCTCACATTCCTCTTTCGAAGCTAATTTCAATCCCCGCTCAGAAAGAACAGTAAAGGCATGATTTTCTAGATAGACCTCATAATGACGGATATTCTCTTGGATAGGAGGAAGTTTCAAGTTGGCCATAGATTTCTCATCCATTTTCTCTTCCGCTGTTCTTGTCATGTCCGCGGTCTCTATTGCTACTTTTAACGTGCTGTTTTGTAAATAAAGTAGGACTTGATAATGCTGTTGGTCTGATAAGCTGTAGGGCGAATCGGCGTCTCGCTCATGGCTTTTTAGCGCATTATTAAAATGAACCGCCGCTGTTATGTAAAAACTTTTCCTATAGGCATACATTCCCAGACGGTAATAAGCTAATGCATTTCCTCGATCATATTTCAGCACCTTCGCTAATGACTTCTGATCATCGACATGGTCTCTTTTATAATATGTTTTGGTATATGCACCAAAATGAACCAAATGAGCAATAAGATCTCTTTGGATTTCTTTTACATCATAAGGACTTTCACCCTTTTTTTGTCGAGAGAGTCTTCGTAACAATTCCTCCTCAACACCGATTAATGCGGAGAGAGACACACTTTTCTCTTTATCGACAGAAACTTGAAGTTCTTCTCTTAAAGCCAAAAGCTCCTCCAATGACATGTTCCGCATCTTTTCACCCCATCCCCTTTAGTTCTTCTTTTATCATACTCTTTTTAGGCATATTTTTCAGGTTCCATCCTCTATAAAAGAACATCGATTTTTTTCTAACATAAAATAACGATATAATGTCATAGGAAGGAAAGAATTCGTATGTTTCCTTGGAACTCATTCCCTTTTAACCTAAATCAAGATAAGGCTAAGGCTCCTCCCTTTGAGATCGGCAAAAATAATGTAGACGATTACGTGCAAAAAGTTTTGTCCCAAGCCTTTTCTGCTTTCGATCAGGGTGCAACGAATTCAAATGATTGGTTAGGATCTCTTCTTAAGCAAATGCCCTCTTCCACAAATCCTTCATCCTCAGATGATGTAAAGCTTTTTGAATCCTTTCAATATATCTTTATTCATATCACCGTCCCAGACGAAAAGATATTAGAAAGATGGAAAGTATACCATACAACCAATCAGCTGATCATTGAGGATTCAGAGGCCGCGCAAAACACCAAAACGATTACCTTGCCCGCCCTGGTTGATAAGAAGAAAACAACCGCCGTTTATAAAAATGGCATTTTAGAAATCATTCTTAAAAAGAAAACGGATATGCAATATACGGAAGTGGGAGTCTCAAAAGAATAAAATGGATGTTCTTTTCATTCTTCCCACTTCTCATTGCTTATAAAAATGATAGGACAAGCAACTATTTTAGAAAAAACGGATAATGAAATCGCTATCACTAAATATTAAGAATATTCCTTTGTTCAAGCTCATAATTTCATGTTATAATGTACGAATATTCTAGTTTATTAGCAAGGGAAGTGGATGACGCCATGAGTGAAACAAAATTGAAGTCAAGTGCTGTGAATGTGGAAGATATCCTGATTGCTTACCAACAATTAAAAGACGTTGTGGCACATACGCCTTTGCAAAAAAGTGAGCGTTTATCTGAGAAATATGACTGCCATGTTTTCTTGAAAAGAGAGGATATGCAACATGTGCGCTCGTTCAAATTGCGAGGCGCTTATTATAAAATCAAACGAATTGAAGCAGAAGCAAGAGATAAAGGGGTCGTGTGTGCTAGTGCCGGCAATCATGCCCAAGGAGTTGCTTACGCTTGTTCTCATCTTGGCATTTCTGGAACCATCTTTATGCCACAAACGACACCGAATCAAAAGATTGATCAGGTAAAAATGTTTGGCCGTGAATTTGTCGAAATCGTCCTAGTTGGCGATACATTTGATGATACTTCTAAAAGTGCATTGAACTATGCCGATCAGGAGGATAAAATTTTTATCCATCCATTTGATGACTACGATATTATCGCCGGACAAGGAACCGTTGCTGTTGAAATTATGAATGATTTGGAAGAACCTGTGGACTTTGTCTTTGCTAGTATTGGTGGTGGCGGCTTACTATCAGGTTTAAGTTCTTATATTAAAAATTTATCCCCACATACACATATGATTGGAGTAGAACCTGCTGGGGCAGCTAGTATGAAAGCAGCCATTGACAATAAAGGCATTACCACCCTTGATTCAATCGATAAGTTTGTGGACGGCGCCGCAGTCGGCTGTGCGGGCCAAAAAACCTTTGAAATTTGCCAACAATATGTGGATGATATCATTCCTGTGCCTGAGGGAAAAGTATGTACGACGATTTTAGATCTTTATAATAAGTATGCGATCATTGCAGAACCTGCTGGTGCCCTCCCTATCGCTGCATTGGATTTTTATAAGGAAGAAATCAAGGGGAAATCCGTTATTTGTGTCGTAAGTGGCGGGAATAACGATATTGGGCGGATGCAGGAAATTAAAGAAAAATCCTTATTATATGAGGGCCTTCTCTATTACTTTATCGTAAACTTCCCGCAACGCGCTGGAGCCTTACGTGAGTTTCTCGATAATGTCCTCGGGCCAGAGGATGACATCACCCATTTTGAATATACGAAGAAAAACAACAAAGAAAGTGGTCCGGGATTAGTTGGTATTGAATTAAAAAGACCAGAAGACTATGCCGGTTTAGTGGAACGCATGCAACAAAAAGGCTTTCCTTATACAGAAGTGAACAAAGATAGTACTCTGTTCAATCTTCTTATTTAATTAAAAACTTGGGGGCGTTTGTCCTCAAGTTTTTTCCTTTTGGATCGTAATTGCGTGACATCGTCTGGCGAGAAGAGGTACGATGAATATACCTAAAAAAACACGAGAGGGATCTACGTTGAAAAAAATCTATAGCGACATCATTCAATATCGAGGGACTCATTATGACTTTGGCTTTGCACAAGGCAAAGAAATAAAGGATTCCCTTACCATTAAAAATCGCGAACAGCAATGGAAAGTGCGAAAGCCACGTTTTTCCATTGAAGTGGAAGAAGTTAGGCAAGCGATTCTTCCGTTTGCCCCGGGGGTTTGGGAGGAATTATTGGGGCTGCAGGCGGCACTGGAGTGGCCAATGGAACGGGTTCTCGCTGAATTTGGGGGCTACCGTTTAGATTATGTAAAATCAGGGTGCTCGATTTTAACAGGTGAAGATTATCTCATTCGCAACTATGATTATCATCCGAAAACGTATGAAGGCCGCTATACATTATTCCAGCCATCTGACCAAGGCTATGCGATAATTGGACCGAGTCAAAGAGTGACCGGCCGCATGGATGGGATGAACGAAAAAGGTCTAGCCATGGGCTATAATTTTATGAATCGGAAAAAGCCAGCAGATGGATTCATTTGTTGTATGATTGGAAGACTGATTTTAGAATCATGTGCTTCTGTGGGTGAAGCGGTTGATTTGTTAAAAGAAATTCCTCACCGTCATTCTTTTAGCTATACCGTGTTTGATTCGAGCGGTGAAACGTATATTGTGGAGGCTACGCCTCGCCAGATTGAGGTGCGCCAGGCAAAAATGTGCACCAATCATTTTGAAATTTTAACAGACGAAAATCGCCATCATCTTGTCGACTCAGAGCGACGCTTGGATGCTATGAATGCGAAGTATAAGGAACTTTCTGACGCAAAATCTGCCTTTCGTTTTATGAATGGTCGCAATCAAGGGGTTTTCTCCGAATTATATAGTAGCTGGGCTGGGACGATCCATACTTCTGCTTATTTGCCTAGAGAAATGAAAGCCTGGATCGCTTTAGGCGGAGACCAAGAGCCGATTGAGTTTGATTTTTTAAAATGGCTAAGTGGAGAAGATCTTATTTTGAAAAAAATTACAGGTGAAGTGGATACCGATATCCCGTTTGTTCATATGGACGAAGGGGCGCATTGGTCGCGAAAAAGGTAAGTTTTAACGTGAGCCACTGTCTCGCTAAGTCCGAGCGTATTTTTCGTATATCCGAAACATGGTTGGATCAACGTTTTCTAGCCTTTCCCTTGTTTTCGCATATCCAAACCTTGATTGGATCGACGTTTTCTCGGCTCTCCTTTGTTTTCGTACATCCAAACCATGGTTGGATCGACGTTTTCACGGCTCTCCTTTGTTTTCGTACATCCAAACCATGGGTGGATCGACGTTTTCTCGGATTTCCTTTGTTTTCACACATCCAAACCTTGATTGGATCGACGTTTTCTCGGCTCTCCTTTGTTTTCGCATATCCAAACCATGGGTGGATCGACGTTTTCACGGCTCTCCTTTGTTTTCGCATATCCAAACCTTGGTTGGATCGACGTTTTCACGGCTCTCCTTTGTTTTCGCATATCCAAACCATGGGTGGATCGACGGTTTCTCGGCTTTCCTTTGTTTTCGCATATCCAAACCTTGATTGGATCGACGGTTTCTCGGCTTTCCTTTGTTTTCGCATATCCAAACCTTGGTTGGATCAACGTTTTCTAGCCTTTCCCTTGTTTTCGCATATCCAAACCTTGGTTGGATCGACGTTTTCACGGCTCTCCTTTGTTTTCGCATATCCAAACCTTGGTTGGATCGACGTTTTCACGGCTCTCCTTTGTTTTCGCATATCCAAACCTTGGTTGGATCGACGTTTTCTCGGCTCTCCTTTGTTTTCGCATATCCAAACCTTGGTTGGATCGACGTTTTCTCGGCTTTCCTTTGTTTTCGTACATCCAAACCATGGTTTGCTATACGAGAGTAAAAAGGCTAATTGCTCAAGCGCAATTAGCCTTTTTCCATCTATTCATATCTTAACGCATCAATCGGACTTAATTTGGATGCTTTGTTTGCTGGTAAGATTCCAAATATAATGCCGATGAAGGCTGAGAAGCCGACACCGATGATGACGACGATTGGGCTGACCATGGCATTGATTGGAGACAATAACGTAATTAAACCTGTCCCAACACTTGCCAAGCCGATTCCAATCAAGCCACCTAATGAGGTAAGTGTAATCGATTCAATTAAAAACTGAAATAAAATTTTTCCTCGCGTAGCTCCGAGTGCCTTCCGCAAGCCAATTTCCCTCGTTCGTTCGGTTACGGAGACGAGCATAATATTCATCACACCGATTCCACCAACAAGCAGAGAAATGCCGGCGATGCTACCAATAAAGATTGTCATAATTAAAATCACTTGGTTAAATTCGTCTTCAAACTCTGACATATCAAAGGTGGTATAATAACCCTGTTCAAGCTCTTTGCTTTCCGTTAAGGTCTCGGCGGCTAGTCTTCCTGTCTCCGACATTACTTCTGGGCTTTCGGCGATGAGTGAAAGTTTGTCGATCTCATTACTGCCAAACATTAGTGAAATAACCGCACGCGGCATTAGTATTTCCCCATTTTCACTCCATTGAAATTGCTCAGGTATGGGAGATTTATATACACCAATCACTTTATACGGATTATCATCAAGGTCAATAATTTCCCCAATTGGATTTTCATTCTCTTTGAAGAATTTCTCCCTAGCGACTTTATCGATCATGATCACTCGATTCATGCCATCATTGTCTCGAGCATTGATCGGTCTCCCTTCCAAAATTTCAATACTTTGCGCTTGGAAGTATTCTGGGCCAACACCCGTAATGTCCATCTCACCTGTTTTTTCATTATGAGCTAACATGCCCCAACCAGAATTTGTTCCAATTACGGCTTTGACACCTGGAACTGCCTCAAGAGTTTCTAAATCTTCGGCGAATAATTCAGGCTCTTCCCATGACCATCCCCCACTTTCCATTTCCTCTTCCGTTGGTTCATACTCATAGTATAGCTCAATAACATTTTCATCGACCGCAAATAATTCATCCGTCAAATTATCTTGCGCCCCTTGACCAAGTGCTACAATCGTAATTACGGCAGCGACACCAATAATAATACCAAGCATCGTTAAAAGAGCTCGGACTTTATGATTCCAAATCGAGGAGAAGGCAATCTTGAAGCTTTCTAAAATATTCATGATGTCATCCTCCGATCATCTATGACCAGACCATCCCTTAGTGTAATGACCCGATTGGCATATGCCGCCACTTCTTCTTCATGCGTAACGAGGATCACCGTCTTGCCTTCTTGATTCAACTGCACAAAAAGCTCCATAATCTGCTTACTTGTTTTAGAATCGAGGGCACCTGTTGGTTCATCTGCCATTATCACGGATGGGTTATTCACAAGCGCACGAGCAATCGCCACCCTTTGCTTTTGCCCACCAGATAATTGGTTGGGTAGATGTTTTACACGATCCCCAAGTCCTACTTTTTCTAACATTTGCTGTGCTCTTTCCCTACGCTCTTTTTTTGAAACACCTGCATACACTAGTGGTGTTTCTACATTTTTTATCGCATTTAGACGCGGCAGCAAGAAGAATTGCTGAAACACAAAGCCGATATGGCGATTACGCAACGCAGCTAATTGCTTTTCTCGAAAAGCGCTAATTTTTTCATTGTTTAATTCATAGTCTCCACCTGTTGGGTAATCGAGGAAACCAATGATATTCATTAAAGTGGATTTCCCTGAACCGGATGGACCCATGATCGCAACAAATTCACCATCTTCAATGGAAAGATCAATCCCATGCAGGACGGGAACTTTCAAAGAACCATTCCCATACACCTTGGTAATCTTACTCAACTTCATCATAGGATGTCACTTCCATTCCATCATACAATCCAGGATCTGGGGAGATAACAACCAATTCACCCTTCGTCACACCTTCCGTGATCTCAATGAATTCATCATTCATTTTTCCTGTTTCAACTTCGCGTCGCTGTAAAACGCCATCAACAAGCACATAAATGACTTCAACCATTTCGCCGCTGCTATCTTCGCCCTCTTCCATCGCTTCCTCTTCCAAAATCGCCATATGAGGAACAACTAAAGATTTTTCCCCTCCGCCCATCTTAACTTCTAAGGAAACATGAAACCCTTGACGTAGTTCAGAGGTATCGTCTTTAATCGCGACCTTAAATGGATAGGTTGTGACATTTCCGCCACCACCCATATCATAATCTTCTCCCCCTCCGCCATCATCTGAAGGGAATTGGGAAACAGATTCCACGACACCTTTCCATTCACGATCTTTAAACACTTTTGGGCGAATGATGACAGGTTGATCTTTCGCAATTTTCACTGCATCAAATTCATTCATCGTGCCAATGACTTTATAAGGGTCACTAGAAATAATATGGACGACAGGCTCGCTGGCACCCTCTTCTGTCTTTTCGATATTCTCGTTTATTTTTACAACAATGCCATCAATTTTACTCACAACAGTCATTGCTTTGATTTGTGCATCTAATTCATTAATCGTTTCCTGAGCTGTTTCAATCTCTTCTTTTGTCGCTTCATGGTCCATTTCAGCCTGAACTAGTTCATTTTGTAGCTGATTAACATCATCTTGTGTTACAACCTCTTCCACTACTTCGGCCTCAGGATCTATTTTACGACCCACCTTTTGCTTTGCTTCTCTAATCTTTTTATCTAATTCCGCCATTTGGTTAATCTCGATTTGCATTCTTTTTTTAATTAAATCTCGATCACGTACAGCTTTATCAAATTCGCGTTTTAATTTCGAAGAATCATAGAGAAATAGAGGATCGCCGGCTTTCACCTTTTTATTTTCCTCTACCTTAAATTCTTGAATTTCGCCATTTTCGGGTTCTAAATATACCTTTTGTTCACTTTCAGGTACAATTTTTCCCGTCACTAAGATACTTTCCGTTAATTCTTGCTCATCCGCCTTTTGGACGGTAAGAGGCATGTCTTCCATTTCATCTGCCCCATCGACCATTTTTGCCCCCATGTTCATAACAAGAGCGGCCCCGCCTCCGAGGATGATCAAAACCCCTACAACAATACTAATCCAAATCCAGACCTTTTTCTTCAAAATGGATCCCCCTTCAATTCTCTCTACTAAAATAATATTTTAACTCTATATACTATAACGTAAAAAATGACAAAAAGGTTTCTCTTTTATTAAAATATTTTTACAAAAGATGACATACTCCATCCGACCACTTCTACTTCTACTAACTTTTGACAATATATAGACGTCAAATCGTATAGAACTCCTACAGAATATGAGTGAATTTTTCACTCTGTCCAAGAGTAATCGTTTGAGATAACCACTTGGAAACGAAAACCTTACTTTTACCTTAATTTTGGTTCATCATTGTTTAGCTTCTGTTAAGGTAAATCTACTACTTGGAATTCACTGGCTACTAAAGTTAGATCTAACATTAACTCGTCGTGGCAGAAAAAAGGGGGTAATCGGAAAATAGTGTGGAAAAGTCAGCACCATAGATTTCTTCATACACCCATTCATAGCCAGTTTTTCCCCAATTTGGGAATTGATCAGGTAACATTTTTCTGAAAGTAACTTCAACTTCTTTGAATTTCTTTTTTACTTTACGATATCCTTGTGTAAATAAAATTTTTGCCCAAGAGCTTCAAATGAGTAACCACGACCAACATGGTTCATTGTCTTAATTAAACGATTTAAGGACTCTGTATAGGCATTAGTAATGGGAGAATTAAAATAGTTAAATATCTCTTCTTCCCAATTGTTCATTGATTTAACCAGATCTTCAAAATAAGTCATTAATCCTTATAGTTTGGTAGATGAATCATATTAGTATCCATTACTTTTCTCCAGTTTGGATAATATCCAAAGGTAAATACCAATTCCACCATAAGTCATGATAACACTTATGATCATCTGTGTTTCCTCTTGCAATGGAGTCAGGCTCAGTAAATAATTGGGCAGTATTAAAAATGCCATGATAATAATCAGAGTCCAAGATTTTGCCCAAATGGAAACACCTATTATAATCAGTGCTGCAACCACACCGATAGCCAGGCTTCCCTTATTGCCAAAATAAATGAGGGTAGTGTCGAAGGCTCTATTTAGGTAGATCAACCCAACAAACAAAGCTATGGGCAGTATCGCTATACTACCTAATATCAACCCCTGTATTTTGAGAGATCGATTTGCTGTAGAAATAAATTTAAATCCTATAAAAACAGAAGCAATAAATATTGCACCTATTACAATATGCCCGATGATTTCCAAGATAGAATAGGAAAGATTTCCTTCCCATAAATCAATGAAAATTGAAAAAGAAAATGAGCCAAAAACAATAAAACAAATGTATTTGAACCAAGTTCGATAGTCAATTACCATTTCATCAGAAACCATTTTCATATATTCCTTTGGTGATTTTCCAATAATTTTTTCAATGGGTTTTCCTTTTTTCTCAGCTTCAAATAAATGAACTTCTAACTCACTTACAATATCTTCAATTTCATCTGGGTTTTTCCCACTGGAAAATAAGTATAGATTTAGGTTTTCTATGAACTCTTGGCTCTTTTTAGAAAGTTGTAATTCATTTTTCAATTATCTCATCTCCTTTTGTAAATTTTGTATCTGACTCATAATCTAACACTCTGTTAACATTGTTCTGTAACGTTGCCCAACGTTCCTCGAAATTTTTTAATTCCTGCTCACCCTTAATTGTTAGTGAGTAATATTTTCTTTTAGGTCCAGCTGTTGATTTTTTTAATGTTGATGTAACTAATTCTTCCTTTTGCATCCGCATTAACAATGGATAAATTGTCCCTTCACTAAAAGACTCAAACCCATAATTACCCAACTTCTCTGCCAATTCATATCCGTAGACTTCTTTATTTTTTATAATTGCCAGTAAACAGCCATCAATTATACCCTTTAGCATTTGTGTTGATGACAAGCCTCTTCCTCCTTTCTCAGTAACTTGCAATACAAGAGTTATGATTAAAATATATCTTGCATTACATGATTTATAATAAGTATAACTTCATTAGTCTTGTAATGCAAGGTAAGAAATGAATTAAAATCTAAACAGGAAGAATTCCACACGATTATCCGAATACCCAAAAAAGGTAGCCCTTTTAAGAGACTACCTTTCACCATTTTAATTCTTCGATTCTTCCTCTACCTTTTCAGGATGTTGCGTATAAAATTTCCGGCCGAGCCATGTTTGGAAAATCATGAAAATACCGCCGACCACCCAATAAAGGGGTAAAGCCGCTGGCGCTGAAAAAGAAATGAACATGATCATAATTGGCGAAATATAAGCAAACATCTGCATCTGCTTTTTCTGTGCTTCTGGAACGGTGGCCATTGACACTCTCGCTTGGATAAAATAAACAAATCCTGCGATTAACATCATGATTCGATCTGGACTTCCTAGGTCAAACCAGAGGAAGGAGTGATTCGCAATATCCTCCGAGCTACGAATAGCCCAATACAGCCCCATCAAAATAGGCATTTGAATGATAAGTGGCAGACAGCCTACACCAAGAGGATTCACATTATGTTTCGTATAAAGTGCCATCATTTCTTGTTGAATTTTCTTCTGCTCTTCTGGGTCTTTTGTAGCCCGTAAGCGTTTTTGGATATCGTCCATTTCCGGTTTGATTATATCCATTTTCACTTTCATTTCTTGCTGTTTCTTATACGTGTTCAACATAAATGGCAACAAAATCAAACGAATAATGAGCGTAATCACAATGACAGCAAGTCCAAATTCGCCCCATAAGGCAGAGCCAATTTCATGAATTCCCCATGAAAGCGGGCGGACAAATATATTATAAAAAAAGCCAGTTTCGTTTTCTACACCTGAACAGCCACCAAGCATAAGAGCAGCGATCACAAGCATAGAAAGTAAGATTGTGTTTTTTTTCAATTCGAGTTCACCTTTCTACTTTTAAAGTTTTTGTCTTTTTAAATAGAAAAGTGGTGATCATCTGAATCATCTGGGGATTCTTGCCTTCTCACTGTTTTCATTAATTGAAAGCGACGATGACGCGGTCTTTCATTTTGAATAGTGGGCATGGTAAAGATGTTCAATTGAACAGATTCACTTGCTCGCCCATTCGCTTGGACAGAACGAGAAAGCATGATTAATTGCCAGCTTAAAATCCAAATAATCGCGATCGTAAGTGGCAAAACCCACTCAGCATATGACTCTTGCAGTAATAAATCATACATGGCTAACACCCAATTTCTTCATCCAATTTAGCATCTCGTTCTAGGAACCCGGAGGAATTTATTCCATTCCTCATACAAGATGCAACACTTTTAGTTTCCAATACTAAAAGTATAGTAGTTATTTGAAAGAATGTAAAAGGGTTTATTTGCAAATTGCTAAAAATAGAGTTAAGAATGGGAATCGAATAAGGTTCGGTATTTTTTAACAGAGAAAGCAGGAGGATTAATCGCTGAAGAAAATTATAAAATGTTGGGCATAAGATGTTCATGGTGCATGAGGCTCTTTCAACTTCGATATTTCGCGGTCCATGAACTTGCCACGGGCCACGAAATACCGAGGTACTTGAACTTTCATTCATCAAGCGTAGATTTCTTCCTACGAATATGACTCATAATAAAACCACTAGCTGGCAAGGTTGGCATTTTTACCAAACTAAAGCTTACATCCTGCTTAGGGACATCATATTCTATTTTGTTCACAAGAAAATCTAATGTTGCTTTCAAGATTTCAACGGTAATTCCCTCTCCTGGACAACGATGACCTGTCATAGGGTCTCCACCACCTTGGGGAATGAAATTATATAAGCTTGGTTCCTCTTTTAAAAAGCGATCTGGTTTAAATTGATCCGCTTCTCCCCATTGCTTTTCATCATGGTTCGTCCCATAAAGATCCAGTATCACAAGCTGCCCTTTTTTAAAATCGCATTCTCGCCAAGTAAAATCTTTGCGCACTTTTGCTCCAAGGAACGGACCGAATGGATAATAGCGACGCACTTCTTGGACAAAGGCCTCTCGTTCTTGATCTGTCGTTAGGCGTGTCCGAGATTGGAGATGCTCATGCAAGGCCAAAGCCTCGAAGGTAATAAAAACAGCGATGGCTACAATGGGGCGTAATACATTGTTCAACTCAACAGCGGCGGTATGAGTATCTAAAAGCTCACCCTTTAGATCTTTGTGAAAAGCAATCGTATGAAGAGGGGTTCCTTCCTTTGCATCCAGATTTCCATTCCGTACATCCTCGATTAAGGAACCTGCCCATTCGTCCAGCTTTGTTCTAGCTCTTCTTCCTTTCCAATGCCGTGGCCCAATTGCGCCAAAGGCATCCACCAATGATGTAAATTCATCCGCCCGCTCCGCTACAATCGCTTCTTCTAGAGGAACACCTGCCCATTCACAGGCAGTCCGGCATAATACTTTCCGCGCCTCTTCAAATAACACAATATGTTCCGCCTGTTCCCATTGTTCGATACAGTCTTCCCATTTCGCTAACACGAGTTCGCCCAATTTCTTTTCCTCAAGTGGCGTCATCATGGATAGAAACAAACTTTTCCGATGATCATGCTCTTTCCCATCCAATGCTTGTACACCACCAACGCCAAACAATGACTTTTGAATCCGTTTCGGGATAGCTCCCTCACGTTGGAAAAGTTCTGTGTTATAAAATAACTTGGCCGCTTCTTCCCCCCTCATGCAAACCGTATGTTTGCCTAGTAAACGTGCCTCAAATAAATCTGACTGATATTTTTCCACTCTATTTTGAATGAAGTGATATCCTTCTTGATATAGAGATAAACTATTATCTAGACTTTTATCTTGGGGTACTTCGTTGTTCATGGCCATGAATAGATCCTCTCCTTTTCTTAATCAAACAATTGTTTAAACATATATCCCTTTTACATTTGACAATTATCGGGGAATTTAAACATATACAAGAGATAGAAAAAAGGAGAAGACGATAAAAGCTATAATTCATTGGCATCACAACAGAATGATTAGGCATATATGTAGGACAAAAAGGAAAGATGCAACCAGGTATTTTCCCTTGTTCATCTATCCTTTTTTGTTTCATTATTTCTTCTTTTAGGTGCTATAAGTTGATTAGTCTTTTTTAGACAACTTTACAAAGTCAACAAACTTGTCCACAACGACATCTAAAAAGCCAAGAGTCGGCTCGTCCGCTAACCGCCCTGATTGATCATCGAATTTTTGCGCCGCAAAATTAATGAGGATCTCATTTCCGCTTGGTGGAAGTAATTGGGCTTGAAGACCTGAAAGGATCTCACGTAAGTGAAGCTGTGCCCGAAGTGTTCCAGCCATGCCAATACTAACGCCAGCAGCCATGACGGGTTTACCAATGAAAACCTTATCGACCCTAGAAGCCCAATCGATTGCATTCTTTAGCACTCCAGGGATCGACCAGTTGTATTCTGGAGTGATGATGATCACCCCATCTGCATTCGCAATGGACTGCTTGAATTTTTTCACAGTTTCTGGTGGGTTGTTCTCTTCGTCTTGTTCATAATGTGGCAAAGAACGAATATCCGCAATGTCAATATTCATTTTTGCACTGTAACGTTCTTGCATGGTTTTCGCTAGTTGCATGTTATAAGAATCTTTGCGAAGACTTCCTACAATGATAACAATGTTCATAAAGTTATTTCCTCCTTAAATGTTGTTCATCACTTTGGTGATCAGTTTCTGCAGATCGTCAATCTCCTCTTTCGTCATACCCTTCGTTAAAGTTTCACGCATGTTTCGTTGTATAGGTATAACTGAATGAGCAAGCCGTTTCCCCTCATCTGTTAAATGTATTTTAAAACTGCGTTTATCATTGGGGTCAGCGACTTTTTTTATATATCCCTTTCCCTCCAAGCTCGCAATCATACGTGCGATGCCGGCTTTGTCCTTATTAAGTTGTGAGACAAGCTCATTAGATGAAACGCCATCTTGATTCCAGAGAATCATCATAATGAGATTTTGCTCTGGAGCAAGGTTGAAGGGCTCCAAATGTTTCCTCACATAACTTGTTATCGCCAAATCCGCATTATGGATTAAAATTCCAATATGATCATTCAAGTTCAATAGAGTGAGAACCTCCTTCAACTTGTTGACTAGACAACGTTGACATATCAACTATATTCGTAATGAATATATTTGTCAAATTCCCTCCTTTCCCTCCTTTCCCTCCCCATGCATCTAAAATAGTTTTTTAACAAATGCATGAGTGTTACTAATGCTGCTAATCCCCAGTATCATCACAAATAAATTGTTCGTTGTATCGTAAATAATAGGTTAGAAGATACCAAAATTTAACACTACTGACTATGAACGACTGAAACTATTGACTTACATAGTTGTTTGGTGTAATTTAATATTAATCAACTTCATACATTATAATATTTCTTATCTAGAGAGGTGGAGGGACTGGCCCTACGAAGCCTCGGCAGCGGACTCAGAGAAGTACTGTGCCAATTCCAGTAGTATAAGCACTTGAAGATAAGAAGAGGATTCTACCTATATGCTTTAAAACCTCTTCTACCTTTAAAGAAGAGGTTTTTTCACGTTAGAAGGTATAAAGCTTAATTTAATGCGGATGGATTTTAGGATAATCTTTTCTTTTATTAACAACAGTTGAAGCTTATCTCTAAAGCTTTCATCTGTTGTTCTTTATTTATTCAAGAGGGGGACAACCAATGTACACCATGGATTTAACAGGAAAAGTAGCCATTGTTACAGGTGGGGCAAATGGCATCGGAAAGGCCATTGTCGATGCATTTTTGGATTGCGGTGCAAAAGTGGCAGTGGCTGACATGTCCGTAACAGAAAAAGACGCAAACGATGATATATATTATGTTCAAACCAATGTATCTAAAAGCGATCAGGTAGAAGATATGATCAAAAAAGTAATCACTCACTTCGGAAGATTGGATATTTTAGTCAATAACGCAGGTATTTCCACCATGGATTATATGGTTGATATAAAAGAGGAAGATTGGGATCGGACGATGGACGTGAACGCAAAAGGCGTGTACTTATGTACGCAAGCAGCCGCCAAAGTTTTGCAAGCCCAGGGTAAGGGCGGGAAAATCATCAATATTTCTTCACAGGCTGGCAAAAATGGCTATCGGCTAATGGGAAGCTACGTAGCCTCCAAACATGCAGTACTAGGTATGACAAAAGTAGCTGCGATTGAACTGGCCAAAGATCAAATTAATGTAAATGCTGTATGTCCCGGAATCGTAGAAACGGATATGAAAAGAACTGAAAGAGTAATCGGTGGAGAACTTCGGGGGCTTGACGAGGAATTAATTCGGCTAGAAGATAACTCCCAAGTACCATTAGGAAGAACGGCATTACCAGCAGATATTGCCAATGTTGTGGTCTTTTTGGCCTCAAAATACTCTGATTATATGACTGGACAAGGTATAAACGTTACAGGTGGGATGACGATGAACTAATTCGGCAATATCAGTTTACTTAACAAGTGAAGATGAATAAAGGATGTTCAAAAAGTCCGATTTATCCTCCTTTTTGAACTCGCACTAATAGAATTCAGGAGGTCATTTTATGACAGATAAACAAAAACAAGGGAGTCTTCTTGCCTTACTGCCATTACTTATTTTTGTGTTACTTTTTATCGGTAATGGAATTATTTCTGGAGACTTTTCAAATATGCCATTAAATGTAGCGATTATTATTGCAGTCGCTGTCGCATTAGCTATGAACAGGAAGGAAACCTTATCCAATAAATTAGACATCTTTGCAAAAGGGGCAGGCCATCCTAACATCATGTTAATGGTTGTCATCTTTATATTAGCAGGTGCCTTTGCTGAAACAGCTAAAGGAATGGGGGCGGTTGATTCTACCGTTAACATGGGGCTATCCTTCATCCCTACTAATTTCTTGATGGTAGGATTATTTATTGTTGGTTGTTTTATTTCCATTTCAATGGGGACATCCATGGGGACAGTGGCTGCTTTGGCGCCAATTGGCATAGGGATTGCAGAACAAACTGGAATATCCATGGCTTTGGCTATGGGAACTGTCATGGGCGGAGCCATGTTTGGCGACAATTTATCAATGATTTCAGATACGACGATCGCTGCTGTTCGGACGCAAAAAACAAAAATGAATGACAAATTCAAAACCAACTTTTTTATCGTTTTACCTGGAGCGATTGTGACAGCCATCATTCTTTGGCTCGTAACAAGGGGAAATGAGATCCAGACTCTTGGGGAATATCCTTTTCATTTCATTAAAGTTCTCCCTTATATTCTCGTGTTAGTTGCCGCCTTAGTAGGGATTAATGTTTTTATTGTCCTGCTCGGAGGTACAATTTTTGCCGGAATTATCGGCTTAATCGATGGTTCCTACACAGCAACAGGATTGATTAAAACAGTCTCACAAGGCATTATAAATATGGAGGACATTGCTATTGTCGCCGTACTTATTGGTGGCATGATCGGCATCATTCAACATAATGGAGGAATTGATTGGCTGCTACACTTTGTAACAAGTAAATTGAGAACAAAAAAGGGAGCGGAATTCGGAATTGCCGGATTGGTCAGTGTAGCAGATATCGCAACAGCCAACAATACCATTTCGATTATTATGACAGGCCCACTAGCAAAAAACATTGCCGATGAATATAAGATTGATCCAAGGAAATCTGCAAGTATACTAGATATTTTTGCAAGCTGCTGGCAAGGAATTGTTCCTTATGGCGGACAAATGCTTGTCGCTTCTGGACTAGCTGCTATTTTACCTGTTAGTATCATGCCGTTCTCATTCTATCCCATGGCACTTGGTATCTGTGGTATTCTTGCCATACTCTTTGATTTTCCAAGGTTTCATAAGAAGAATTCCTAAGATCTGTAAATGCTGGGTGATTCTTACGTAGTCAGATAAATACTTATTACAATAAAATATGTTACTATAATAGTAGATAAAATTATGAATTTTTAGGAGTGAAATCATTATGGTCCAAAAAATGAATGTTGAAAGTTTTAACCTTGATCATACAAAAGTAAAGGCACCTTATATTCGTCTAGCAGGTGTAACGGAAGGCGAAAATGGCGATGTCATTCATAAATATGACCTTCGTTTCAAACAGCCGAATCTAGCCCATATGGAAATGCCAGCTTTGCATTCACTAGAACACTTAATGGCTGAATTAATTCGTAATCACCATAATAGTGTCGTCGATTTGAGCCCAATGGGATGTCAAACAGGCTTCTATCTAACAGTTATCAATCATGACAATTACGAAGAAATCTTGGACGCTGTTGAAAAAACGCTGAATGATGTACTCGAAGCAACCGAAGTTCCCGCCTGCAATGAAGTTCAATGCGGATGGGCAGCAAGCCACAGCCTTGAAGGTGCACAAGCATTAGCCCGCGAAATGCTCGCTAAAAAAGATGAATGGCACAACGTATTCGGTGAATAAACATAAGCGTAGAAAGCGAACGGAATAAACTGTTCGCTTTTCTATTTTCTAAAAAAGATGCTTTTGATCAAAAGGAGAATTATTCATATGAAAGATGAAAAATATCATTCTGAAGAAATGGAACGATTTACGAAAAGAGTTGAATTTCTTGAAGATCCTGAAAAAAGAGAAGATATATCACCTGAAAGGCTACTAAGTATACTCCCTTTAAAAAAAGCTGATCATATTTTAGATTTAGGCGCAGGAACTGGCTATTTTACGATTCCAACGGCTAAAGCCGTGGAAGATGGCGCCGTATTTGCAGTGGATATTGATCCGAATATGCTAGGGATGATCCAGTCCAAAGCCAAAAAGGAAAAGATCCCAAATATCAAAACTCTAGAAGGCAGTGTTGCTGATATTCCGTTGTCCGAGGATTCCATTGACTTTGTACTCGTTTCATTAGTGCTACACGAGCTTAAGCCTTTATTATCTGCTTCGCTTCGGGAAATTAAACGGGTACTGAAACCTGGTGGATCTTTCGTATGTATGGAATTTGAGGCGGAAGAAAATCCTACCCATCCCCATCCGAGAATTTCCTCATCCGCTATGGAACAGGAAATCACGGCAGCAGGGCTAAAAGTAACACAGAAGTTATTTCCAACCGATAAAACATATATGATCATTGCCAGGAAATCATAACCGAAGATTTTTGTAGTAAAATAAGCATTCATAAATTTAGGCATATCCCCTCATTTTTCAAGGGGAATTAGATATTTGACGCCAAATATAGCTTTCTCTTCTCGGTATCGGTCGCCTTATGATGATTTTCTTTTGTTTGCTTGGACAGTAAGTGTATATCTGTGTTAATTTTTTATTTTGAGCTCTATATGAACATGAACTTCAAATACATCATGTTCCTTGATTAACACTTCTTCCACGCGTTCAGAGATATCATGGGCGACTCCTATAAATGCTGAATCTACAAAAATGACTACATCTACTACTGCGTTGCTTCCATATTTTCTACCTCTTATATCCTTTAAGTCTATAAATAGCCTTTCTTTCTGCATAAATTCTCGATATTTTATTTGTAAAATGTTCAGTAGGTGGTGTCTAAACTTGAAGAAGATTTCAATTAAAATTGGCCTTCTCTTTTTTTGTTTGATTTTCATGATGGAAGTGTGCTTATTTTTTCTGTTACACCAAAAAATTGCTCATTCAAGGATCGCTGAGGAATTATCCGCCTTAGTGACAAGAGGAAATAACCATCGGGATGTGTTAGAAACATACTATAATGATGAGACGATTCATCATATTGCTTTAATGGAAGGGAAATCTGATACGGAGGTAGTGATCACTAATAATCAAGGGGAGATTATCATTTCCTCAACAGATATAAATAATCAAATGCATCAGTTAATCAAAACAGAAAAAAAAGAAATGTCCAGAAACGGGAAAATCATTGAAAATAATTGGCAGGACAAGCCCTATATTGCCGCCGTTACCCCTTTTGAAACGGACATTGATAACGGTTTTGTTTACATGTTCAAGGATACAAGGCAAGTAAAAGAATTAATGCAACAGTTAAACAGACACTTTCTCATTGCCGGAATAGCTACTGCGATTGTTACAGCGTTCATCATCTTGATTCTCTCGAGGATTATCGCAAGACCCCTTATAAAAATGAAAGAAGCGACCAAAAAATTAAGTAAAGGGAATTTTTCTATCCAACTAGAGAACAGCAGCAATGACGAGCTAGGAGAACTTGCTGATTCTATACAATCGCTCGCCAATGAACTCAACCATCTCAAAACGGAACGGAATGAGTTTTTGGCTAGTATTTCCCACGAACTAAGGACACCCTTAACGTATATAAAGGGGTACGCTGATGTCGCCAAAAAAGATCATATAAGCATGACAGATCGGGTGAACTACTTAAACATCATTACAGAAGAGGTAACAAAGTTGACTACCCTCGTAACTGAATTAATGGAACTGGCTCAGTTAGATAACAACACCTTTACCATTCAGAAACAGTGGTTTCCAATTTGTGATTCTTTGAAAAAAATATCAACAATAATATTGCCATCTTTCCAGGAATCAGGAATTACATTACGTATGATCTGTCCGGAAAACTATCAGATTCTAGCCGATCCGATTCGTTTCGAGCAAATTTTAATCAACTTATTAGATAATGCACGAAAATATTCCCCACGCGGAACCATTACAACTGTAAAAGTAAAAAAAGAAAATGCGGACATTAAGATATCTATTCAAGATGAAGGGAAAGGCATCCCTAGTAAAGATCTTCCATTTATATTCGAACGTTTTTACCGTATTGATAAATCCCGCTCCCGTGAATTAGGCGGTACAGGCCTTGGACTATCTATTGTAAAAGAATTAGTGGATGCACACCATTGGAAAATCGAAATCGCAAGTGAAATCAATAAAGGTTCCACTATTACCATAACAGCGAGGTGAAAAAGGCTCATGCGGAAAATTTTAATTGTGGATGATGAGGAACGGATGCAAAATCTGATTTCTCTTTATTTAATCCCGGCTGGATTTGAATGTGTGGCAAAATCATCAGGTTACGATGCTTTGCTTTATTTACAAAATAACTCCTGTGATCTTGTCATTCTTGACTTAATGATGCCTGAAATGGATGGGTGGGAAACATGTAAGAAGATTAGGGATTTTTCTGATGTTCCCATAATCATGCTTACTGCCAGAACAAATAAATCTGATGTCATCAAAGGGTTAAGTACTGGGGCGGATGATTACATTACAAAACCATTTGATTCAGGAGAACTTCTCGCTCGAATAGAAGCTGTTTTCAGACGTACAAAGTTGCTAGAAAATACAACTATAATCTTCAATGATCTTACTTGGAATCCAGATTCATACTCTCTAAGCTATAAAGACAAGTCCATCCAAGTCACCCCTAAAGAGTTTGCTTTAATTGGCTTATTATTAAAATATCCTAATCGTGTATTTACTAGAGAACAACTTCTCACCATCATTTGGGGACTGGAAGTGGGAACAGAAGACAGAACGATCGATTCTCATATCCGTAACATTCGCGATAAATTAAAAAATGCTGGTTTCCCAATCTATGACCACTTAACAACTGTTTGGGGAGTTGGCTATAAATGGGAAAGCTAACTACAATGAGGAGGAAAATTAAATGAAAAGAACGATTTTTTCAGTTATTGGATTAGTTGCCGTTGCGCTTAGTGTATATTTTTTTGCAACAACAAACAATCGAAATACGCCAGAAGAAGGTGTTACACAAGATATTAAGGAATTGGTGCATGATTACAGTGTAGGTAACATAAAAGACCAGTCCGCCTCTATTACCTCGACAAAGCTCATTGTTACCGACAGTGATGAAAGACAGCTAACCTATGATTTGCCTGAAGACGACTTTTTTGTTTCCATTGCCCCTTACATTAGTCAAACGCATCCATGCGCTAACCATAGCTTAACTGGGTGTCGTGGAGAAATGGCGAACAAAGAGTTTAACGTATTTATTGAAGACATGGAAGGTAACATCGTAATGGATCAAACATTAAAATCTCAATCTAACGGATTTATCGATTTGTGGCTACCACGTGACAAAACATATCGCATAAAAATTGCACACGGTGGAAAAACAGTGGAGTCAGAGCTTTCTACATTTGAGAATGACAATACTTGCATTACAACTATGCAATTGACGGAAAATAAAACCGCCTAACCCCTTTCTTTTTCTAATAAAAAGGTACATATAAATAAAGACAAGAATCGGCCCTCGATCTTTCATATGATAGAGGGGGGTTTTTCTGTGTTTTCTTATCCCTTAGCTGTTTTCATCTATTCATCGATTAGCTAAAAAATCCGGCAAATACACACCGGATTTTTTATCAATCAATCCTTAATAATTTCGCATTTATAGCCACTATGACAGTACTAAGTGACATGAGAATGGCTCCTACTGCTGGACTAAGCACAATCCCCATTGGATAAAAGATACCTGCTGCTAGAGGGATAGCAAATATATTATAGCCAGCTGCCCACCATAGATTTTGTAACATCTTTCGGTAAGTTGCTTTCGAGAGTGTAATAATATTTAAAACATCCATAGGATTGCTTTTGACAAGCACAACATCCGCTGTTTCAATCGCAACATCCGTTCCAGTTCCAATCGCTATACCTAAATCAGCTTTTGCAAGGGCAGGCGCATCATTTACCCCATCCCCTGTCATAGCGGTACGCAGCCCTTCATTTTTTTGTATATACACAATTTTATCCGATTTTTCATGCGGAAGCACTTCTGCAAAAATTTCATCTATGCCCAGTTTCGCTCCAACGTATTGCGCTACCTTAGCATTGTCCCCCGTCAACATGATCGATTTGATATTGATTTGCTTTAATTTATTTATTGCCTCACTTGCTGTATCACGGATGATATCTGCAAGGGCAATCATGCCAGCAATCTTACCGTTCACCAAAGTAAAAACAACCGTCTTGCCTTCCTCAGACCATTCGTTCAATGATTCTTCGTTAATCGATAGTTTTTCAGAACGAACATAACCTGGGCTTACGACCATCACTTCTTTTCCATCCACCTCACCTTGGAGCCCTTTGCCTGTAAGTGATTGAAAATGGCTGACCTGTGGAATGGAAAGTTGTCTTTCTTCCGCAGATGTAAGAATGCCTCGAGCAATTGGATGTTCTGAATGCGCCTCGACTGCAGCTGCCAATGACAATACTTCCTCTTCAGTAAATGGACTGGAGCTAGCGATATTGGTCACACCAAACTCTCCGCGGGTTAATGTTCCTGTTTTATCAAAAACAACAGCTTCGATCAAACGGGCATTTTCAAATGAAGCTCGGTTTCTGATCAACAGACCTTTCTTCGCCGCAATCGCTGTAGAGACCGCCACAACAAGCGGTGCTGCAAGCCCTAATGCGTGTGGACAAGCAATGATAAGCACTGTGACCATTCTGACGATGGCAAAGGAAATGGGGTAGCCCAGTGCAATCCAGATCACAAATGTGAGTAATCCAGCGGCAAGTGCACCGTAAAACAACCATTTTGCTGCCCGATTGGCAAGGTCCTGGGCTCTGGACTTAGACTCTTGTGCCTCCTTGACAAGTTTGATCACCTGAGAAAGATAAGTTCCCTCTCCGGTCTTTTTAATCGATATGATTAAAGACCCCTCGCCATTTACTGAACCACCGATTGCTTCATCTCCAATTCCCTTATCAATTGGAACAGACTCTCCCGTAAGCATTGATTCATCAATCGTTGATGTTCCATCTATTATTTCTCCATCAACAGGAACCTTCTCCCCAGGCCTTACTAAAACGCGATCCCCTTGGCGCAGATCTGTAATATTGACAACTTTTACCTCACCATTTTCATTCATTACACTTGCTTCAGACGGCATTAACTTTGCTAACTCCTCCAAAGCCTTTGAAGCTCCCATGACGGAACGCATTTCAATCCAATGACCAAGAAGCATAATATCAATTAATGTAGCCAATTCCCAGAAGAAATCTTCCCCTACTAAGCCAAAGGCTGCAGCTGAACTGTAGATATAAGCAACAACAATCGCTAATGAAATAAGCGTCATCATCCCCGGGCTTTTATCTTTTATTTCATCTTTTGCCCCAGTTAGAAATGGCCAGCCTCCATAAAAGAAGACGACGGTCGACAGCGCAAACAATATGTACATATCACCCGTAAAACGCCAATTGACGCCCAGAAACATTTGTATCATTGGGGACAAAATCAAAATCGGTATCGTGATGATAAGGGAGATATAAAAGCGTTTTTTAAAATCTTCTACCATATGGGCATGGTGATCATGATGTCCTGAATGTCCTCCATGTGAATGATGGTGGTTCTGGTGGTCTGTACCATTATCGTGAACGCTTGTTTTATGATGTTTAGAATGATCGTGCTCATGCTTAACCAAATGACTCTTTCCTTTCTTTGGGATACGTTACATGTAATTTATCCTGAAAGTTGCCGGAATAAACAAGTAATGCAATTTTCAGGAAAGAATCAATGATGCACAGTGGGGACAATATCGCTTTCAAAATAAATAGTGTTTGCGAACTTAAAGGTAAGGAAACTTCAAAGGATTCCTTCCACTTGAAATTTATTCCACCTTCACCTGTCCCATCATACCGTTATCTTCGTGTTCAAGAATATGACAATGGAACATATACACGCCTTTATTCTTAAATTGTATCGCTATTTTAACTGTTTCATCTGGTTGTATGGAAATACTGTCTTTCCATCCCCGTTCGTTTTCCGGTGGTTCTTCTCCATTTCTGGAAAGTATTTTGAATTGGGTTCCGTGAATGTGGAACGGATGAATCATTCCGCCCATCATGTCTGGCTTATTGTAAATTTCCCATACTTCCGTAACTCCTTGCTCTTGCGTGAAATCAATTCTTTCTGGGTCAAATTTCTTTCCATTTATTGTGACCTGGTCCATCATTCCAAAGAGTTCCACTTCTTTTGTAACTGGTAAGTTCCTCTCTTCCTCTGTCATTGAAAAATCATTCATTTTCCCCGGAACCTCGCTACTCTCTCCGCTCTGATCAGAAACCTCAAATGGTAATAGAATAGATCCATCCTCGTTTATTAACCCCAAGTCTTTTTCTGAATCTATCTTTGAAAAGTCTACAACGATTTCCGCTCGTTCAGATGGTGTCAATGTCATTTCTTTCAGTGTCACCGGTTCATTCAAGAAGCCCCCATCCGTTGCGACTTGTACAAAGGAATCCCCGGTATTCAATTTAAATGTATAGTTCCTTGCATTGGATCCATTTAATAGACGAAGACGAACCTTTTCTTTCTTGAGCGTCAACTTTGGATTCAACGTCCCATTGATCAGTAATGTATCTCCGACTGTGCCATCATCATTCTTTACGGCGCTATAGTTCAATTGTCTTTTTTCATCGAATGTTCGATCTTGAAAAATCAAGGGAATATCATTCTTCCCATATTCATTTGGCAATCCGAGGCTCTTCGAATGGTCATCATCTATATAGATCAATCCTGCAAGTCCATTATAAACCTGTTCTGCGGTTTTCCCTTTTGGATGGGGATGAAACCATAGTGTCGATGCTTCTTGTTTCACTTTAAATTCGATTAACTTTTCCTCACCCGGTTTTAGAGAATCATGTGGTCCCCCATCTGCGTCCCCCGGTACTTCCAGCCCGTGCCAATGAAAAGTTGTTTCCTCATCCAGTTCATTTATCGTTCTAATTTTAACGGTATCTCCTTTACTAAATCGAAGTACCGGTCCTAAAAATGCCCCGTTGTATCCATACGTATTTGTTTCAGTACCATCAAATATTTCCGTTTTCCCTTTTTGTGCTCTGACAGTATATTCAACTCCTTCTCCTTTATCGCGTTCAAGTATGGGTGGGATTTTCAATTCATTTTCCCCGGTAGAGTCGTTTAAACTGATCACCTCATCATGACTCATATGTTCATTCCTCATCTTGTCATGATTCATATGTTTATTTCCCATCTCATCATGATTCATAGCGGAATGATCCATTTCTTCCATATCTTCCTTATTCATAGCAGAATGGTTAGCTTCATCAACAGGTTGTGTACTATTACTACTGCACCCGCTAATAACTAATATACTAATCATTAACACGGTAATCTTAAATTTTATTCCCATCAATCATTTCCCCTTTTCTATGGATGTTTACCTTTGTAGAATAACAAGAAGTTATGGAGAAATTATGCATTTTACTAGACATATATATGAAGAAAAAACAAAAAGAGGCCGGAAAAACTTTCATTGGTGAAAAAGTCTTTCCAGCCTCATATACTTGTTTTAAAATGAATTCCTATTGATTTAAAACGGGCGCCTTGCGCTTTTGTTCCTAAACGTTACTTTCCTCTACAATTTTTTTCAGCGTTGCCAACTTTTCATCCCAATAATGTTCAAAAAACGCAAGCCAATTTTGAATTTCCTTTAATGGTTCTGGGTTAAGTGTATAACGTGTTTCACGTCCTATTCTTTGACTTCTAACAAGACCAGAATTAGACAGAATATGAAGATGCTTATTCACAGCCGTCCGACTTATCGGGAAATGTTCCGCAATCTCTGTTATCGACATTTCCTTTTCGGTAAGCAATTTTAGCACACTACGGCGGGTGGGATCGGAAATGGCTTGGAATACATCGTGCTTAGATTGGTCAAGCATTATTTAACCCTCGATATACGCTGGAAATTTTTCCTTTACAATTTTCTCCCAACCGCCGTCCATAACTCCACGAATGGCTGTGTGTGGTTGTCCGAATTCTGTTACTTTCCCTGCATCCCATCCGGAATGAATAAGGGTAAACTCCGTTTTGCCATCTTCCAACTGTTTCAATTCAAAAGAAAGATGCCAATCCTTTCCCCAATCAAAGCCAACACGGTTAGGAGGGTCAAGCTCAGTTACTTTACATGGAGAATCACCGTATTGACCAGCATGAAGGACGAATTCCTTGCCCAGGACAGGTTCAAAAGAATTCGGCATCCACCAGCCAGCAATACCGTCTGATGTTGAAATGGCCTTCCATACTTTTTCAATTGGAGCGTCGATGACAACTGTTTTACGAATTTCAGGTAATGTTTCTTGTGATTCCATATATGTTTACCTCCTGCATTAAAGTAACACCTTTAAGTGTCACAATGATTATAACACTTAAAGGTGTTATATGAAACATATTTGATTCTTCTTTTCTTACATGTTGTGCAAATACTCATCCAGTATTTATTCAATAATCTCTTCATTCACCCTTCCTATTTTCGCCCGTAAGCTAACAAGGGGTGCTGAATATGTTCTTAAGGAATCAAGTAGACAATATTGCTTATCATCAAAGATTTTTCCGCCCATCTTATCTTGCCTGCCTGCATTGAATTTGCGATTTACAAATTATAATTTTTTCGATCCTTATTATGACAAAACGTATGAGCAAATTGAAGTTCCCGCAGATTTGACTCAGTCGCCTGAAGATACCATTCTCAACTACTTCAGCATTCTACGTGAAGCTGAGAACACAGAAGGAAGAAGCTGTGGAACAATCGGCGAAGCACATATTCCCTATCCACTAGCCTACAACTTTTTATCAAAAGTCTATCAAAAAAGATTAAGCTATGAAGAATATGTTCATTTGTTTGCAGGGGTTGGGCATATAAGCTAAATAAAGCTGTGCAAGGTTTCAGATAGAAAACAGGGTATGAAGTTCTTCTATGAGGTTGAAACGATTGGAGCTTTTGAGGGCAAGAAGGCTGAGTACTTCGGCTATTCTTATGGATTTATCTGGCTTGTTTACGAACAAACAGGTTATCGAATTTCAGATATTCAGCGAATGACCGAAGACTTTCTTTGTGCACCCTATCATGGCTGGGATCAGGATGGAGAATCGATTATCGATGTAAAATATGGAAATTGGTGTAAATTAGTTCAAAAACGATACCCAACTATCCAAAATGGCTATATGAAACATATTTACTTTCATGGGAATGATGGTGCCGATTATTGTTTCATTTTCGTCACATTAACAAATGGAACGGACGTAGAAATTGCTCAATTTCGTAGAGTTGACGATCATAAATGGAAACAGGTAAATATAAAGCCTGAAGAACAATGTATAGCGGAAGACCCTTAAAACAGGCATTTACTCAACAAAAACATGTTTTCTATATACGCGCCTTCCCTGGCGCAACGCCGTTCTGACCCATATCCTGCGGGCCTCCCTACAAACTTCAAGGTCAAACAAAAAGAGGCTGAGAAAAACTCTCATTGGTGAAAAAGTCTTTCTCGCCTCATATACCTTTTATGCCTCTATAATGATTTGAGTGCCTCTTCAATGGGTGTTTCCCCACCAATCATATCAAAGGCTTTTCCAATCGTATGGTTATCCTCCAATGAAGCAATAATTGTTGATGCAACATCCGCGCGGGGGATTTGCCCGCGTTCAAGATCCACCGCCACTTTTATCTTCCCAGTTCCAGGATCATTTGTTAGTCCCCCTGGCCGGATAATTGTATAATCAAGGCCGCTCTTCTCTAACCAAACATCCGCGTAATATTTGGCCGCACTATAATATGGTGCACTACTCATCCATTTGTCACGATGATGAACACCAATCGCACTCACAATCACGAAACGTTTAACCCCAGCTTGTTTGGCTGCTTCCATCGACTTGATGGCTCCGTCTAAATCAATCATCATGGTCTTATCAGCGCCTGTATGACCTCCAGAACCGGCTGTAAATACAATCGCATCCGCCTCCTTTGCCACATTGGCAATATCATCGATGCTTCCTTCTAAATCAACTAGAGCAGTTTTAACACCTTGCTCTTCAAATTTCGCTTTTTGCTCTTCTTTTCGAACCATCGCAATGGCGTTATGCTCACTTGATTCATGCAGCTTTCTCACAACATGCTGTCCTATTTGCCCATTTGCTCCTATGATCAGTACGTTCATGGTATCTCTTCCTTTCTCTATTGGATTTACTACTTACTACTATTGTCTATACCTACACTTTACAACCTAAAGTGATCTCTAAGTCAAGTGATATGAATTCTTTCTGGTCCTTATTCATTTAATTCAGGTAAGTTGCTTGGCTGATTGAATAAACGCAAAAAACAAACAAATTTTTTTACATTTGATCCTTTGAGGTCTACCATTTAAATTAAAGTTCATGAATGTACAGGGTTCGCCATCAATACAATTAATAGCTGGAACCATTTAACTATCACAATGTGTGCCGTTCCCGGTACATATCAACCTCAAGGAAAATAAAAAAAGGGGTAAAGTAAGGCTACATCCCTCCCTTTTGTCTAAATAATCGAAAATAGTATGGTGAGAGGGGTGGAAAGCTTTTCCCCCATTCTTTTGAAATTGTCATCAATTTTATGGTCGGAACAACAAATAGCGTCAGTGTACTTGTTATTTTATCCTGATTATAATATTCGGAAAGGCATGGAAGACACTTTGTAAGACGAGGAGAGATAATATGTGGTATGAAAATAAAGTCACACAGGACTTGAATATCAAATATCCAATTGTTCAAGCGGGAATGGCCGGGGGAATTACAACACCTGAACTAGTGGCCGCCGTTTCCAACAGCGGTGGATTAGGAAGTTTGGGTGCTGGTTATATGAGTTCGGAACAAACGCGAGAGAGCATAAGGAAGGTTAAACAGCTCACGGACAAGCCCTTTGGTGTGAACCTCTTTATCCCGGAAACGCCGGATGTATCCGAAGACGAATTGAAAAAAGCGAACGAATGGCTCCAACCTTTTCGGGAAAAATTGGGCATATCGGAAAAAACGGAGGTAAAAAAACCGACAGCAACCCTTTTTGAACAGCAAATGGAAATCATTATGGAGGAAAGGGTTCCCGTTTGTAGTTTTACATTTGATGTTCCATCGAAAGAAACTGTTCAACAGCTAAAAACGGGGAATATTATGGTAATCGGCACTGCAACGACTGTAAAAGAAGCGATTGCCAACGAGGAAAACGGTGTAGATATGGTGGTTGTCCAAGGAAGCGAGGCCGGGGGACATCGTGGAACCTTTATGGGATCCTTTGAAGAAGCTATGATCGGAACGATGGCGCTTGTCCCGCAAACCGTTGATCAAGTCAATATTCCAGTTATTGCGGCAGGTGGGATCATGGATGGCAGAGGCGTTTTGGCAGCTTTGATACTGGGCGCACAAGCTGTTCAGATGGGAACCGCCTTTGTTACCAGTATAGAAAGCGGAGCAAAAGAACAGCACAAAGAAGCGATTTTGAATAGTACTGAAGAGCAGCCAGTCATCACCTCAGCATTTAGCGGCAAACCGGCAAGAGGTATCCAAAATGATTTCATAACAAAAATGGCGAAACATGAGACGGAACTACCAAAATATCCTATACAAAATACTTTAACAAAAACAATTCGAAGCGAGGCTGCCAAACAAAATCGGCCTGAATGGATGTCACTCTGGTGCGGGCAAAATCCCCGTTCAAGCAAGCACCTATCCGCCAGCAAAGTAATTTCAGACATTGTTTCACAAGTTGATGACATTGTGAAACATATAGAAACAAGGGGATAGCGATCTTTTCCCTTTATCAAAAGCTAAATAAAGGCTGATCCATATTATACATGTATGATATGGATCAGCCTTTTACTGTTAATTTATAAAAAAGCTTGATTATATTCAACCTGTGTTACACCAACAATTGCGCTCTATTGCTGTATTATCTACATAAATATTACTTCTTAATCCAAGGTATAGTCATCATCTATCAGTACAGGAATTAAGCTTGTGAACAAATTTCGTTGAGATGGATTTTTCCAGTCCTCTTCATATTCAGCCATAAGCCACATCACTTCATCAAGAAAGACGTGCTGCTTCGCTTTTCCCCAATACAATATTTCATTTTTAGTTAAGGAAATATGTGTTTTATATCCCGATAAAAACAGTTTCCATTCCTGTTTTGTAAAAATTCGGTCCGGCGCTTTATTATGCTCATTATGAAAAAGCAGTAGGGCCAATGCTAAGTCAAAGATTCTTGGTATCCAAGTCGCATTATCTGGATCAATTAAATAGGGCTCTGGGGTTAAAACCAAATTATTCGCTTTATAATCATGCGGTGTTGCTACATGTGGTAAACCTACATGGTATAGCTCTTCTTGATTAGCCACACTTTCTAGCAACTTTGGTTTTAACCTCCTATCAATTTCCACTTCAGCTTTTTCTGCATGTTGCACAATTGCATCCATACTTTCTTCGACTTCTTGTTGATTAAAATCGTAAACATCATATTCATAAAGATCATAAGTATTGTATGTAGGAGAAAGGCTATGAATTTGACCTAACAATTTCCCGACTTTAAAGATTTCATTTTCTTTCGCTGAGTACCCTATACCTTCTATAAACGGATAAACAACGAAATTTGCATCCTCACATTTTTGTGGATTATCTACTGACAACTCAACAGGTGTCACCACATTTACCCCGTTGTCTTTTAACATAGTTGTATAAGCTATCACACTATTCGCTCTACTTTGTGTGCGCTTTACAACGACACCATATTCTCCATACTTCACATGATATACTGGTGAAAATGGATAAATACTCAAAGGTTCTTCTTTAACTTCAAATCCAAATTTATTCAGAATCTCTTTTCCAGTTATCATGTTTTCTTTTCCCCTAATTAATGTAGTTTTGTGCTTCTCTATTTCGTATGAAAACAGGTTATATTAGAACTCACTATTTCACTCCAATGTTTAAATGTATTTTATCATATTTTATGTATAGTTGTGGCTATTCATTCGTTTTCCAATCAAGAAATGGGCCCAATAGTTTTTAAAACTTTGAATGCACGAACTTGCGGAACCTGGGAACCTTCAACAAAGATACGTTATAATAACTTTATGGATGAAAGAGTGTAAAGGAGTTCGTTCGGAATGATTTATGCAATTATTTTGTTTGTACTTGCAGGTTTAGCTGAAATAGGTGGCGATTATCTAATTTGGGTATGGTTAAGGGAAGGAAAACCGTTTTATTGGGGCATCTTTGGAGGCATAGCTTTGGCTTTATATGGTGTTATTGCTACATTTCAATCATTTCCATCGTTCGGTAGAGTCTACGCAGCCTATGGGGGAGTATTTATTATTCTCTCTGTATTGTGGGGATGGGGCATTGATAAAAAAACACCTGATTTCTATGATTGGGTAGGTGCAGGAATATGTTTAGTTGGTGTTTCGGTTATTTTGTTGGCACCGCGCCAGTAAGGAAAGAGTAGATAACTGGGCAAATTATCCATTCAGAAGGTAGATTTATCTGAGGGTAGGGAATATATTATGGTACAACAAGAATGGAGTTCACTCGAGGTGAATAGGTTTTTCATCCAGAGAATGGGCTCCTAATGAGTAAATGGGGTTCCTGGCCCGGAAATGGGCTTCTCATGAGGTGAATGGGTTTTAAGTCTAGCAGGTGCAGACTACCGTGATGAAGAGGTCGTTGTTAGTGAAAATCTGATCACATCACGTACTCCGGTAGATGAACCTGCGTTTATCCGTGAAATCTTAGCGAAATTAACTTAATTTATCCAAAGGAGGATGGAGTTTCCAAAGAGGGAATTCCTTTCCTCCATATATTATTTATAGCCAAAAAATGTGCACGTTTTTTAGATCGTCCATTTAAAAAGCATCAGAAGCAATTCAAAGAGGCTAATTACTCCCAGATATTTTCTTACTTAAGGGCAAATTAGTGTTTCCATTTAAGCACCTTCATTCCTAAAATATAGACTGTTAATCTGTAATTAAATCCTACGTTTACTGACTCCGTTGAAACACCAACTTGCGGCAAAAAGATGAGATAGCGGAACCATAAGCAATCCATAAGCCGCAATCAGAAGTACAATTCCTAGCGCATTAGGTCTTTGTAACATTACAATGATGCTCACGAGAATCCCTCCCACAAACAATTCCTTGCCCACACGGCTTTGAAGGATTCGCATCCAAGACCGACCTGCCATCCTTAGTGGGAAGTCACGTTTCGCCTGTAATGTTGCGGTGATCAAGGCACTGATGGCAGTAGCAACACTAAAAGCAATCACCTGTGCAATCAGCGAAAGGTTCTGCAACCACGCAAGGTATGCTGCGAACTGAGCTTGTAGTATCCCCTCTTCGGCAATGTAAATAACTTTCAGTTCACCGTTGATCCCACGATCACGTAGCGCTCGAACATCCAGGCTATGTCGTTCCAATAATTGCTGTGTAGCTGTTACACCAGTGAACACTACATTGCTACTCGAAATCATCGAGGTCAAAGTAGAATCATTAAAGGTATCGGACAGTGAGGGAACGACAGCGAGCAAGATATCATCTCCAAAGTGAAGACTCTCGCCCCCTCCCCCTTGAGCCACTGGAAATCGGAATCCCTCAACTGGGTGAAAAAATTGTATGGATTCGAATCTATTCTTGGAATGCTCTTTGTTTGACAATACCTCAATTTCTTCCTGGATTCCGTGAATAAGTTCTTCTGAAAGTTTGTGGTACGAAACAGGTGCGATCGCTCGTTGTTTCGCACCCTTAGTGACTAAGTCCAGCCAACCTTGGTTTACGAAGGAGACGGCGGAATATTTGCCAAAATCAATCGAAGGCCACATTTCCTGGGTGTAAGTATAGGAAAGTGCTACTGCTTCAGCCGATTCTGCATCCTTTACCATCTCGCCAATTTTGGGCTCCATATCAGCCATTTCATCAGTGTCTGTTGCAAATACAATTGATACTTGGTTTGAAAGTTTCTTCCACTGCGCCATTTCAACTGCCTTAGCAGACGAGTGTTTATATGCAGACCAAGCAGGTGCCGCCGTAGCCACCACTAAAATAAATGTTAACGCCTGGATTACAATTGACACTGCCCGAAGGCTTTTTACAGCTGGTTGTCTAGTGGCAAGCATGGTAGCACTCGGCCACGCAGAGGCTGACATAATAAGCGCAGCAAGCATGGATATGGCCATTACAACGACTTGGAGACTTATTAACACTTTGATAAAGGTACTGACGTACATCCAGCCATGAAAAACACCTACATAGCTTGTTGCAACGATTGCTACAATTCCCGCAGAAATGAGTAGTGCTCCACCAAATTCTGTAAGGTCTTGCATTTGAATACGGACAATCGGAGAACCGCCCAGAATCCGGAGGGCGCGTCCTCGCGCCTTCACTGACAACCAGAACAGCGCAAGCGAGGCAGTCAGTGCTAACGATGCCAGAACTACGGTTGTAAATCCCCTTTCCATTACCACGAATACAAGACTATCCAAGATTGAGGCATCCCAACGAGTCATCTTCACCCCCGCATCTTTCAAAGTGTCTTCAAACTCACTCAAACGAGCAGTATTGCCAGTCACAAGGTATACTCCATCCGGATAGGAAAAGTCAAGTCGATCTTTACCAACAATCTTCCCGGTCTCGTCGCCATTGAACCAAGTAAACTCGTCAGGCGGACCTTCTCCGTTAAGCGTAACAAAAATCTTGTCATCTTTATCGCTAGCAAGATCCGGCGCAATCTTGATCAATCCAAGACCCAAGCGCGCATCAAGTTCTTTCAACTTCGAAAAGGCTTCATTGATAGAGAACTCCGATTCGTTGAAGCTGATATCAAGCCTGCTCTTGCTCCCAATAGCCTGTGGAAAATCACGATCATTCAGGTCGGTAATGATTGCAGCTAACAAGGCAAGTAAAGTAAACAATACGCCCGAAACAATCACTATCATACGCTTGTACATACTCATCTCTCTTTCACCCCCTCTTTCTTTTTAAACCTTTCTTTGGTACTGCCTTCCTTTACGACGATATCAGCATGCAAGTTGGTACAGATGATTGCATCATATCTGCTATGTTTTTAAGATAACAGACATGCAACAACGCGAAGGACGACACGTAAGACGAACTGGTTAAAAGATTGTGTTAACGCCTCACCAAATGTACAGGTACTTCAAATCCCTCGCTACGAGTAAGAAAGTGACGGATGGCCTCACGTTCAGCTTTCGAATCATAGGTCACCAAAATAAGCCCTCGATCTAAGTCATCAGGACACGGTCTATCTACTTCCACCTTAATCCCTTCTCCTAGCCTCTCTATTTCCTTGGCGAGTTTTCCATGATCATTCAAAGCATCAGTAGCCTCTGTGACGGTTGGTAGTTGATCGCACGGCGGGTGTGTGTCTTTCGGCGCTGTCGTGATCCAACCGTTTATAAACGCAAACGTTCCTCCTAGCATTAGCAAACCAACAATGACACTAATAATCATTTTAGAAGTTAATTTCACAAGCATCCCCCTCGTTAGATGTTCCGCAATTTTTGTGGCGAGTTGTTGGCCCCGACCTGATGCAAGGCATCGCACGCCTCCATCATCTCGGAATCATGCGTAGACACAATAACCGTCCGACCACGCACAGCAAAGTCCGCAAGCAGTTCGATGACCGTACGCCTGTTCGCTTCATCGAGTGAAGCAGTTGGCTCATCAACAAACAAGATATCAGCATCCTTGTAAATAGCACGAGACAAGGCAAGCCGCTGTTTCTCTCCTCCACTCAGATGTCCAGCCAACTCATTTTCTCTACCTGTAAGGCCAGTCTGTTCGAGTGAATGCATTAACTTTTCTTTGTTTCCCGAGACACGTCCACCAATAATATTCGTCTTCATAGTGACATTGAAGGCAACGGATTCCTCGTCCATAATCCCATAATCCTGAAGTACAAATGCCGCGTGATTTCGCCAAAATTGCCGTCGTGCCGCAGTCCCGTACTTTGTAACATTGTTCCCGTCAATCAGGATGCTGCCCTTATCTACCGGGAGCAATAATCCAAGGCAGTGAAGGAGTGTCGTCTTTCCTGATCCACTCGCACCAACGAGGGCTGTTATGGTACCTGGCTTGCAACGGACAGACTCCCCGTTCAGTACAAGACGCCCACCAATTGCCACCGAAATGTCCTGGGCTTCCATTAACATTTGCACCACCCACCTACTTCGACGAATGTTGAGTCCATCGCCACTATAGTCATCAACATCCATTTGAACGTTTGATATAATCCTTTTCTTTTCCGTCTATACAACGTTTTTTTCATTTATTTCATTCCTCCCAATTCAGTCCCATTCGTTTCTATACTCAGTAGTATAGGGCAAAAAAATAAACACCATTGAAATGGTGTCTTAACAGAATCTTAATTTTAGCAAGGAAATAAAATTTTGATCTTCGTCCCTTTATTTGGCTCACTTTCGATTTTAATCTGACCTCCTTGTTTTTCAATAAACTGCTTGGCAATAGACATTCCCAACCCTGATCCAAGATGGGATTTGTCCGTGGTTGTCCCTCGGTAATATTGATTAAATAATTGCTTAATGGTTTGTTCATCCATTCCAATTCCATTATCTTTAATTTCTAATAAGGTTAAATCTTCTGCTGTTTCTATGGAAACATCAATGGTTGTTTCAGGGGGATTATGATAGATAGCATTCATAATGAAATTTTCTAATGCTCTTTTTAATAATGTCTGATCAAAAGATAATAAAATATCGCCTTCGTTCTTGACGTTTAAATGGATGGGGTAATCATTGGCCATTGGATATTGACGAAGATCTTTCAAAACATTTCTTACAAAAACGACCAAATCCGTAGTATAGATATTCAAAGGAATCTGCATTTTATCAAACTCATAAACAACACTTAAATCATCAATTAATTGCTCCATATATAAAGATTTTTCTTCAATAATTTTAGCAAATTCCTTAATTTCTTCCTCATCCCATTTATGATCGGAACGAAGCATGGCAGCATAACCTTTGATGTAGGATAAGGGCGTTTTTAGATCATGTGTCACTCCAGAAGTCCAATTTTCCCTTGTTTCCTCAAGTTCTTTTCGTTCCTTCTCTGCCGCATTCAGTTGATATGTTAAACCATCGAGCTTGGTTTTAATTTCCAAAAACGGACGAAACCTCATCTTATTTAAAGAGAAATTCTTTATTGGATCGGGCATTTTAAAGACCCCTAGGGATAATTGATCAATCCAGCGTATAAAGAAGAAAAGAGGCTTCCTGATTTGGCGGTCGATAACAAGACCAATCAGAATAAGCATCCCAAGGGATAGTAGCGGAAATAAAACATATGTCGCGAATCCATTAATTTCTAAGGGAATGCTCAAAAAGTTGAGTACTGAAAAACCAGTTATAAAAAAAACAGCGCCTAAGGTTAGAAGAAGCATTATGAATATTAATGAAATTTTGGTTTCTAATTTCATTGGGGACTCCCTTGGCTTTCGGTATTTAGCATATAACCTAACCCTCTGACATTTTTTAGATACATCGGATGTTTAGGGTCTGTTTCTATTTTTTGACGCAGGCGACTAATATGGACCATAACCGTATTTTCTTTCCCCACAACACTATAATCTCCCCAAACTCTTTCATATAGATAGTCTACGCTAAAAACCTGATTGGGATGCTGGCACATGAATTTAAGTAGTTGAAACTCCTTAGCTGGGCAATTGACTTCGTTTCCTTCCACGATTAACTTTGCTTGGTCATAATACAGGACAAAGCGGTCTGTTCGAAACACCTGTGACGTTTCTGGCATTTTTCTCCTTTGACGATATAAGATGGCCTTGATTCGGGCAGCGACTTCAAGGGGATTAAAAGGCTTCGTTATATAATCATCGCCGCCTATAGAAAAGCCGGTTAACTTGTCAATATCAGTAGTGCGTGCTGTTAAAAAGATAATGGGAACATCTGATATATCTCTAATTTGTTGGCACAAATCGAAACCGTTTGTATCAGGTAGCATAACATCAAGCAATATGAGATCAATCTCGTGCTCCTTAACCTTTTTCATTGCTTCAGCACCCGACTCAGCTTGATATATCTCTTGAAATCCTTCCTTATTTAATAAACGTTTTAGCATTTTAATTAATCCTACTTCATCTTCTATAATGAGTATACTTTCTTTCACATCTACCCCTCCTCGTCTACCAGTAATATATTTTTTACATTTGTTTCTGTCAACTTATAAAAAAAGACCATCAAATTGATGATCTGAACCTGCTATATCATGATTGACATTTTTTAGGACTTTACTTCATTAACTGTCCCGTTGAACCCAAACCTTTTTTTGGATTAACACTTCTATGGTTATTTTCAATTTCTTTAGTTATGGATGATTTCTATCCAGTCACCCATCTTTCAATTTGAACACCAACAAACTTTCGAATTGCTTTGGTCAAACTAAATTTTGAAGCTATACGTCAGGAATTTCCTTGAAAAAAGGCAATTAAAATTATCGTTTGACAATAATTCATTATTGTTTTAAAATAATCCGTATTATAAGGGGGCGATATCTAATGAATCTCTTTACCAAGACCGTTTTAAAATCTTTGTCAATTGTGTCGCTAATTGCTCAAGTTTTATGTGCGTTTGCTGGATTAGTACTATTATTTGCGTCTGGAGCTTTATTGTTAGTATCAAAAGGAGTCAAAGAGCAATTGCTACAGTACACAGATTTAACCTCAAACACAAACCTATCAGTATGGGGTTTAATACTTTCTTGCTTAGTCGCGCTGGCAATCATTGCTTGTTTGTTTATCATTATGTACGCTCTGCATAAAATGATTGGTAATATTTACGAACAACACTACTTTGTTTCTCAAAATCTCAAGTATCTCAAACTAATTTTAATCTCGTTCACAAGCTTTACCATTTTACAGTTCATTAGTCAGTTGTTCTTTGCACAAGCACATGCGTACAATGTCAGTGATATTTTTTCAGAATCCTGGTCAAGTTTAATGGGAAATATTCTTCTGTTAGCCATCGTTTACACAATTTATGTGGTTTTTAAATACGGCATGCATTTGCAAGAGGATTCTAACAACGTGATTTAGGTGGGGGCTCCTAATGATAAAAGTTAATCTAGATCGAGTAATGCTAGAAAGAAAAATTTCTTCAAAAGAGTTAGCAGAAAAAATTGATATTACTCCAGCTAATTTATCAATACTAAAAACAGGTAAAGCGCGTGGTATTCGCTTTGCCACACTAGAAAAAATCTGTCAGACCTTAAATTGTCAACCTGGTGATATACTCGAATATGAAGAAAAAGCCGACATATAGCAAAGCATTTGTTATATGTCAGTTTTCAACTATTCCGCTGCTGCACTCATCTCATTCAGTGAAAAAATACCGAAGATGATTAAAAAACTCAAAATAGAACTCGTTCAACCTAAACATACGCTAATAATCGACCAGATTAATTTTATTACTTTGGCGGACGAAACCCCGCTTCCACAGCTTCTTCTTCCATACAAAACTTCACTTCTACTTTTATAACCCCGATGGCTACAATTTACAGTTATCAAACCATTCGGGTGCTTTATTATTGATAAAATTGTGGGTTTCAATCATATATCGAGTTCTTTCTTGTACATACTTTAAATTCCCCATTGTATAACCACCAATTTGACTCGCATGCAAATTTAATGCAACAAACAAGTTATACTTTCTCCAGAATAGGTCAGGTATTTTGTTATCAAAATATCCCATTACCTGGCCTTTAGCAAAATAAGCGCTTACTTGTATAGTATATTTAGGTAATTAAAAAAAGTCTTCTAATGGATCTCCCCAATCAAATGAATCAAAATCAATAATACCATTTAATTTCTTGTCTTTTATAATTAAATTTTGGGGATGAAAATCGTCATGTTGAAAACATACAGGACTATTTTTTATGATAGATATGTTCTTATCGATATAACTTTCTATAAATCTCTGTTTATAGAAAGTCAGTCCTAACTTTTTGCATGTTTCTATTTTATTTCGATATTTTTCTAACCGTTCTTTATACCAATTAGAGGAATTATCTTGAGTTATTAAATGAATCTTTCTTAGTTCTTTTCCGGCCTGTTCCCCAATCTTATATTGTAGGTCCGTTCCTAATGTTGGCAACGCTGTATCTCCACTCATACCATCTATGTATGATAATACTAAATAGCACACTTGCTCCTCTTCGTTTGATTCAAATATAATTGGTTGGTGGCACAACACGTTATTTTCATAATGCTTCTTTAATAAATCAAACTGCAACTTAATTCTATCCCTTTTCTCAATGTTGTAGATCTTCAGTAAATATAAGGGTTTGTTTTCCGAATAAAGCTTAAATTTTTTTGCGCTTGAATACCCAGATTCTAATTCTTTATATGTGTCTACTGGTAAGGCGTGGTAAGAAATAATGTCTTTTATATTAATCATTAACTCCCCCTTTTTTTACAATATTAATAATCGTTCTTCATTCGATTTCCTTGTTACAGAAAAACGCCCATTCGCGAATACGGTGAACACATATTAGTAGTATTGCTAAATAAGGTTTTAAATTTATATCATATTAACCTTTTAATATTTTGTCTTGCAGGAACTTCTCATTTTTAAATCTAAAAATAATTCTGTTTATTAAAATTAGCAGGAAACCAAGCATGCAATACACAAAAGATAAACCTATAATGACTAGTGCTACATTTGCATAGCTGCCAACTCCATAAGGAATATGACCATTCGGATTTAGAAAGAAATAAGGATAGAATCCATCATACATACCTCTTATTAATGATATAGTGCCGTAAAGTATTGGGAAAGCTAACCAAAAGACGATTAATTTATATGATGCTAGTATAGTTTCATGGACACATCTAAGTTAAATTTATACAATGACTTTTAAGGAGGATGTGTCCGATGAGTAAGAAAAATAATGGGAAACGGTATAACGATGATTTCCGAAAAATGATTGT
>NZ_BORB01000036.1:0-46493 GCF_018332955.1 Lederbergia ruris | reverse complement strand
CCGCCATGAACGGCAAAATAGTGCCGGGAGAGGGAGAAACTCTACAAAAAAAGGTTCCAAGCAAATTTTTTATTGCTTGGAACCTTTTTATTTACTATTTTTGGCTAGTTATGTCCCAGCCTCTTTTTACTTTAATCAACCATATGGTCGCTTCCAAAGAAGTTTTTAAACATTTGAACATTAGTTGCACGGTTCATCGCTGCGATTGATGTCGTGAGCGGAATGCCTTTCGGACAAACTTGCACACAGTTTTGTGAGTTTCCACAATCGGCAATCCCACCATCATCCATCAAAGCTTCCAAACGTTCATCTTTATTCATTGCACCGGTTGGGTGAGCGTTATAAAGACGAACAAGTGATAAGAAGGCCGGTCCAATAAAGTTGGACTTTTTGTTAACGTTTGGACAAGCTTCAAGGCAGACACCACATGTCATACATTTTGACAGTTCGTAAGCCCATTGACGCTTTCTCTCCGGCATACGTGGTCCTGGTCCTAAATCATAAGTACCATCAATTGGAATCCACGCTTTAATTCTCTTAAGAGAATCGAACATTCTACTTCTATCGACAATTAAGTCCCGAACGACTGGGAAGGTAGCCATTGGAGCAAGACGAATCGGTTGAGTCAGTTTATCCACCAAAGCTGTACAAGATTGGCGGGGTTTGCCATTGATCACCATGGAGCAAGCGCCACAAACTTCTTCTAGACAGTTCATATCCCAAGCAACTGGGCTTGTTTTCTTCCCTTCCGCATTAACAGGATTTCTACGAATCTCCATTAATGCGGAAATCACGTTCATATTAGGACGGTAATCCAAAACAAATTTTTCTTCATAAGGCTCTGATTCCTTATCTTTTTGACGGGTAATAATGAAAGTTACCTTTTTTTGTTCGGCCATCCTTATTTCACCTCTTTCTTTTTAGCATAATTCCGTTCACGAGGTTTAATAAGTGAAACATCTACATCTTCATAACTAAATTCAGGAGAGTTCGTACTAGCATTGTAATTAGCTTTCGTTGTCTTCAACCATTCTTCATCATTACGATCAGGGAAATCTGGTTTGTAATGAGCCCCTCTACTTTCATTCCGATTTAATGCCCCGATGGTAATTACACGTGCTAGGTGGAGCATATTTTTTAATTGTCTTGTAAACATAGCACCTTGGTTGCTCCAACCAGATGTATCATTAATATTAATGTTTTCCCATCTCTCCATGAGTTCAAGAATTTTATCATCCGTTTTCTTCAATTTGTCATTGTAACGAACGACTGTGACATTATCTGTCATCCATTCTCCTAATTCTTTATGGAGGACATAAGCATTTTCATCGCCATCCATGGCCATAATATCAGCCCATTTTTCTTGTTCTTTCTTTGTAGCTGAATCAAACAAAGAGGAAGACAAAGAATCATAACTTTTTTCAAGTCCATCGATATATTTTACAGCCTCAGGACCTGCGACCATTCCACCGTAGATAGCGGATAATAAAGAGTTTGCTCCTAGTCGGTTTGCACCGTGTTGTGAATAATCACATTCTCCAGCAGCAAACAATCCTTCAATATTTGTATGTTGATTGTAATCGACCCATAGGCCTCCCATAGAGTAATGAACGGCTGGGAATATCTTCATTGGTACTTTGCGTGGGTCTTCCCCAGTAAACTTCTCATAAATTTCAATGATTCCACCAAGCTTCACATCAAGCTCATGGGCATCCTTATGAGAAAGGTCGAGATATACCATATTTTCACCGTTAAGTCCTAATTTCATATCTACGCATACATGGAAAATTTCCCGTGTCGCAATATCACGAGGGACAAGATTTCCGTATGCAGGATATTTTTCCTCCAAGAAATACCATGGTTTCCCATCTTTATATGTCCAAATCCTTCCACCTTCACCACGCGCAGATTCACTCATTAAGCGCAATTTGTCATCTCCTGGGATCGCAGTTGGATGGATTTGAATAAATTCTCCATTCGCATAGGTCGCACCTTGTTGATATACAACTGAAGCAGCAGACCCCGTATTGATAACAGAGTTTGTCGATTTACCAAAAATAATTCCAGGACCTCCAGTTGCTAAAAGAACGGCATCAGCTGGGAAAGATTGAATCTCCATTGTTGTCATATTTTGGGCAACGATTCCGCGGCAAGCGCCTGCATCGTCTTGAATAATCCCCAGAAAATCCCAACCCTCATATTTGTTTACAAGTCCAGCTACTTCATGGCGACGAACCTGCTCGTCCAATGCATATAAAAGCTGTTGACCTGTTGTTGCTCCTGCATAGGCCGTCCGATGATGCTGGGTTCCTCCAAATCTACGGAAATCTAATAATCCTTCTGGTGTTCTGTTAAACATTACACCCATTCGATCTAATAGATTTATAATCCCAGGTGCTGCATCACACATTGCTTTTACCGGTGGCTGGTTAGCCAAAAAGTCCCCACCGTATACTGTATCATCAAAGTGAATCCAAGGTGAATCCCCTTCACCCTTCGTATTCACCGCTCCATTGATTCCCCCTTGAGCACAGACGGAATGTGAACGTTTTACCGGAACAAGTGAAAATAGATCCACTTGCTTCCCTGCTTCAGCTATTTTTATTGTTGCCATTAAGCCGGCTAAGCCTCCACCGACCACGATGACTTTACCGTTATTCATCGTTGCGATTCACTCCTTTTTTTACCCATAGTTCAATTGCTTTGCTGTCCACTAACCTACAAAAAAGTCAGGAAAAACAAAGGCTAATGCTGCACGTACACCGATGATGGAAAGCACTACAAAAACTACACCCATTACCCATGAAGAAATTTTTTGAGATCTAGGAGATTGAGTAATTCCCCATCTGACTAGGAAAGACCATAAACCATTTGATAAATGGAATGTCGCCGAAAGGATTCCTAGTAGATACAAGATCAAAACAATCGGATCGGATAAAATATCTTCCATCATTTGAAAATTTACTTCAGCCCCGAAAGCAGCTTGAATACGTGTTTGATAAACATGCCAAGCAATAAAGGCTAATAAGATAATTCCTGTTATCCTTTGAATCGTAAACATCCAATTCCGAAACCAACCCAGCTTAATTGGATTGTTCTTTGCCACAAACGCGATATAAATCCCGAGAATTCCGTGAAAAAGGATTGGTATGTATATAACTAAGAATTCAAGGAAAATAACGAATGGCAATTTCCCCATAAAACCTGCAGCTGTATTAAATGCCGCTTCTCCTTGTGTAGCAAAGTGATTGACAACAAGATGCTGCACTAAAAAAACTCCTACCGGAATAACCCCCAGTAAAGAATGCAGCCTGCGCCAATAAAATTCATTTTTTCCCGCCACAATTTACCCCCCTTAATCATTTACATTTGTACCAGAAATCCATCAGGAGTAGATTTCTATAGCACAAAATTAATTTAGTACAATTTTGTGGACATATTCATTTTACTCTTCCCTACATAAAGCGTCAAGACAACGGTTTCCTAATAAGAAAAGCGCAAGGCGCCCGCCTATCGGCGACAAGCAAATGTTCTGAACCAAAGAAAGGCGCTTTTTTGCCTTTCATTGGTTCAGGTTATTTGACCTCGAGCCGATGGCGCCTGGAGCTGGATCAAGCATTAGCCAAAATTTATACTTTCTTATCTTTTAAGAAAAGCGCAAGCATCCGGTTAACGACATACAAACTTTTATAATAAAGATAAAAAGGTTCAAAGGCTAAATACTCGCCTTCCTGGCGTAACGCCATTCTGACCAACAGCACCGAAAGTTTGCTAGTTGCTGGGCGCTGGAGCTAGACATCAACCGCAACATAAGCTAGATATTTTTATTAAATATTTTTCTATTTTTTTAGCAATTTTTTTCAAAATCGATCTCTTTTTGTATATAATAAGAATGAAAGAAAAAGAGGGAGATAGGACCGTGAAACCTGCATCAACACAAACTTTTCAAAAAGAAGCTAAAACTGACCAATTGGTCCCCTTGTTTGCTTATGAATTGCTTCGGGATATTTTAATTCCTGAAATGCTCGGAAATGATACCGATGAAATATCCTATTGGGTTGGCAAACATATAGCGCGGACCTTCCCATTGCTTTCAAATGAAGAAATTTCTTCTTTTTTTAAGGAAGCCGCATGGGGAGATTTAGAATTAGTCGAACAGAATAAAAAAGAAATGAAGCTAGAACTTACCGGTGATATTGTTGAAAGACGATTGCTTATGCATAATGAACCCTCCTTCCGTCTAGAAGCTGGATTTATCGCAGAGCAAATTCAATCACAAAAAAATCTTGTCACTGAAGCACATGAAGAAATTGTAAAGAAAAAAAAGAAAGTGTTTTTTATTGTACGATGGGATTTAAAAGATCCTGTACAAAGCTAAACATGAAGGGGCTAAACATGATTTTTCAGCCGTAAATATTTGTCTCGTTACATACGAACAGCCCGCTCCTTACGATATCACCGTGTCACTAAGCTCATCACATGCAAATGTCCCAAAACCAAAGAAGAGCAAGCCTTTCCTGGTTTTGGGCTATATGTGTTGTAGATTATGGCATTGGGTTCGAAAGTCTGACTTTTAATTTGTAGCTTCTGCTGGAACAGCCCCTAACTCATATTCTTCATGCAATGTTTGAGCCGCCTTTTCCATTTGGTCTTCATTTACGACTACAGAAATCTTAATTTCCGAAGTGCTCACCATTTTCACTTGAATTTGGTTTTTAGCAAGGATTTGGAACATCCGAGCTGCAACACCTGGGTTCGATACCATACCTGAGCCAACAATGGATACTTTCGCCAACTCAGCCTCATGCTCGATTCCTTCATAGCCAATTACCTGTCTATTCTGTTCCAATACTTCGATCGCATTATCTAAATCTTTCGTTTTAATCGAAAAAGATAGGTTGGTTTTATTTGTATCTGTTTGACTTTGGATAATAATATCCACATCGATTTGATGATTAGCCAAAACAGTAAAAATGGATGATAGTCCGTTTAATTCGTTACTTAAACCTAAAATCGTCAATCTTGTCATACCTTTTTCAAATGCCACACCACGTACAATCAGATTTTGTTCCATTGATACTTCCTCCTCAATTACTGTACCTTCCACGTTTTCCACACTTGAGCGAACCTCTAGCGCTACCCCATAATTTTTCGCAAACTCAACAGCACGTGGGTGTAAAACACCAGCTCCAAGGTTTGCCAATTCTAGCATTTCATCATAAGAAATAGAAGATAGTTTTCGAGCATTAGGGACAAAGCGCGGATCTGATGTATACACTCCTGTTACATCTGTACAAATCAAACACCGTTCAGCTCCTAATGCCGCCGCAATCGCAACTGCTGTTGTGTCCGATCCACCCCGACCTAAAGTCGTGATTTCGCCTTCTTCGGTTACCCCCTGAAATCCAGCTGCTACCACTACCTTGCCTTCATTCAATCGTTTCTGAAGCATTGCCGTTTTAACATCCAAAATTCTAGCATTTGAGTGGATATTTTCGGTCACAATCCCAGCCTGCCAGCCTGTTAAGGAGATTGCTTCGAATCCTTTACTCGTCAATGCCATCGTTAGGAGTGAAATCGATACTTGTTCTCCCGTCGTAAGCAGCATGTCCATTTCTCGTTGAGCTGGTTTATCCGTAATCTGCTCTGCTAGTGAAAGTAATTGATCCGTTGTTTTTCCCATTGCGGAAACAACGGCTACCACATTTTTACCTTGTTTACGAATCTGGATGATTCGATCCGCGGCATTTTTAATTTTGTCTGTCGTACTTAATGAAGATCCACCAAATTTAATTACGATTGTGTCCATGTTCCAACCTTCCCTTTCCCTTTTTCAACCTTGATCGAAGCAACTGCTTTATTCCACAGAACAAAAGCGCAAGCGCCCGTTTAGCGACGTACAAACTTTTTAGGGGCCTGACGAGATAAAGGAAACACGATGAACCCGAAGGGTGAATCGATGTTGACTTATCGTAGGAAGGCACCGAAAGTTTGCTAGGCGCTGGGCGCTGGAGCCAGACGTCAATACCCACTTTTAGAACTTATCCACAAGCTAGAATTTTATAGTTTCCTAAGCAATAAAAAAGCAATGAGCGTTTATCCTCATTGCTTGTGAATTTGACTTATCAATACTTCAGATCACAACATGGGATAGCTCTCCAAAATGGTTTTCGCCATTTTGACAATCCTACATTTCTTAAACGTAGGACCAGCAGAGAAAATAACGGTTATTTCTCCACTTCGGCAAATCTCCCCTTTCAGAACCCTTCAAGGAAGCCCGTACTTCTCCAAGTTCTTACTCTTAAAGATTTGCGCCTCTATCTTTTTGAAATTTTCTACATTATAGCACTCCTATTCTTTCTTTTCAACTTGCTTTTGTAAATTTTCTTTTAATAATTCTGCCGTTTTAGTTGGTAAGCCGATTTGAATAAACTCCTCTACACTCGCTTCTTTCATCTTTTTAAGGGAACCAAAATGACGATGCAATAGTTTTTTCCTTGCTGGGCCAATCCCTTCAACCTCATCCAATATTGATTGGAAAGCAGATTTGCCATGTAACTGTCGATGAAAGGTGATGGCAAAACGATGCACCTCATCTTGAATTCTTTGTAATAAATAAAATTCTTGTGAGGTTCTCCCTAGTGGAATAACCTCTAGAGGGTCTCCGAATAGTAACTGGGAAGTTCGATGCTTATCGTCTTTAGCAAGTCCGGCAATGGGGATCTCAACATTTAACTCATTTTCTAATATATCTCTTGCCGCCTCAATCTGTCCCTTGCCCCCGTCAATTAAAATGAGGTCTGGTAAAGGTAATCCCTCTCGAAGGACTCTCGTATATCTTCTCCTTACAACTTCTCGCATGGATTCATAATCATCTGGGCCTTGAACGGTTTTAATTTTATATTTGCGATATTCTTTTTTCGCCGGTTTTCCATTAATAAAGACAACCATGGCAGATACGGGATCAGCACCCTGTAAATTGGAGTTATCAAAAGCTTCAATCCGGTATGGCGTATAAATCCCCATTGCTTCACCAAGCTTATCAATCGCAAGGACGGTTCGTTCCTCATCTTTTTCGATAAGGGAGAATTTCTCGTTTAATGCCATATGGGCATTTTTTGTTGCCAGATTGACAAGATCCTTTTTTTGTCCCTTTTTCGGCTGGAGAACTTTGACATTTAGGAGTTGTTCAGCTAATTCTTGATCCGCATTTTCTGGAATCAAAATTTCCCTTGGTTTAAAATGATTCGGCTGAGAATAAAATTGCCCCATAAACGTAAGAAATTCTTCTTCTTGCTCACCATATATAGGGAAAATGGAGACATCTCTTTCAATTAGTTTCCCTTGTCTCACAAAGAACACTTGAATACACATCCACCCTTTATCAATCGCATACCCAAATACATCGCGATTGATAAAATCAGCCGACATCATCGTTTGTTTCTCGATTGTGGTCTCGATACTAGAAATTTGATCACGATACTCTTTTGCGCGCTCAAATTCTAATTTTTCCGCCGCCACTTGCATTTTCTGTTGTAAATCGGCTTTTATTTCTTTATAACCGCCATTTAAAAATTTTGTAATCTCACTTGTTATATTTTTATACGTTTCCTGTGGGATTTCATTCACACAGGGCGCCAAGCATTGCCCAAGATGATAATATAAACACACACGATCAGGCAAGCTTTGACATTTTCGAAGAGGATAAAGACGATCAAGCAACTTTTTGGTTTCATTTGCAGCTTGTGCATTCGGGTAGGGGCCAAAATATTTGCCTTTATCTTTTTTTACTTTACGCGTAATAATAAGGCGGGGGTGCCGTTCATTTGTTATTTTAATGTAAGGATAGCTCTTATCATCCTTCAACATGATGTTATATTTAGGATCATGTTTTTTAATCAAATTCATTTCTAAAATTAAAGCTTCGATATTAGAAGATGTCATGATATACTCAAAATCCTCAATCTCATTCACAAGACGCTGCGTTTTTGTATCATGCGAACCAGTGAAATAAGATCGCACTCGATTTTTTAAAACTTTTGCCTTTCCGACATAGATTATGGTCCCTTGCCGATCTTTCATTAAATAACAACCAGGTTGGTCTGGGAGAATTTCTAATTTATTTTTAATATGATCATTCATACCCTATCCCTCCTCTCTTTTCCGATTAAAAAATCCGGACGCTAGGCCCGGATTTTTGTCACATTAGATATGTTTATTTAAAAATTCTTCCAATGCTTCTTTCGGTTGGAAGCCTACTGTTTTATCAACTTCTTCTCCATCTTTAAAAACAAGCAAAGTTGGAATGCTCATGACACCGTATTTACCAGCAGTTTCTTGATTGTCATCTACGTTTAGTTTCACAATCTTTGCTTTTCCATCAAGTTCTGCATCCAATTCTTCCAATACAGGAGCAATCATTTTACATGGGCCACACCATGGTGCCCAAAAATCAACCAATACCACGCCTTCGCTAATTTCGGAGGCAAAGTTTTGATCTGTTACATGCGAAATAGCCATTTATACACCCTCCTTATATACATTCAAAACTTAAAGTCAGTATATCATTAGAAAGATGTACTTGCGAATTTTTTGCTTCATACTTTTCATATTCGGAGTGCTTAATTGGGATTTGGTCTAACTTACATTGTTCGCCTTTATTTTGCGAAATTCTTCCGTGAGAAGAGGAACAACCTCAAATAGATCCCCGACAATCCCATAATCCGCCACTTGGAATATATTCGCTTCAGGGTCTTTATTGATGGCCACGATGACCTTTGAGTTGGACATCCCAGCTAAATGCTGAATTGCACCCGAGATTCCACATGCTATATATAAATCAGGGGTGACAACCTTCCCTGTCTGACCAATTTGCAAGGAATAATCACAATAATCGGCATCACAAGCTCCTCGAGAAGCGCCTACGGCTCCCCCAAGAACATCAGCCAGTTCTTGTAATGGTTTGAAGCCATCCGCACTTTTCACACCACGACCTCCAGCCACAACGACTTTGGCTTCTGCCAGGTCAACGCCTTCACTCGCTTTTCTAATCACTTCTTTAATTGTCATAGCAAGATCTTTCACCTCTACATCGATAGCCGCCACAGCACCTGTACGGGTATCATCCTTCTCGATTGCCTCGATGTTATTTGGGCGAATCGTGACAAAGATAAAATCCCCCACCATCTTTTTCCTTTCAAAAGCTTTTCCGGAATAAATAGGTCGTATGAAGGTCCATTGGTTATCAATATTCTCAATGGCTGTAATATCTGAAATGAGACCGACATTCAATCGGTTTGCAATTTTAGGGGATAAATCCTTCCCTAATGCCGTATGCCCCATAATCAAGACATCTGGTTGCTCTTTTTCTATCGCTGTAAGCAAACATTGGGAATATCCGTCAGAGGTATAGTGTTTTAATTGATCACTTTCTATTGTAATGACTCGGTCAGCACCGTAAGCAATAAGTTCTTGCGTATAGGATTGCACAGATTCTCCCATCAGCAACGCAATAATTTCTCCCCCGTCTGCTAACTGTTTTCCTGCGGCAATCGCCTCAAAGGACACATTTCGTAATACCCCTTCTCGCAATTCAGCTAATACGAAAACTTTTTTTCCCAACTTTACTCCCTCCTAGCCTTTTTTGATTTTAGAGTACTTTATTCAATAATGCCCCAAGTTCCTTAACTTGGTCTTGCAACTCCCCTTGTAAAATTCGCCCTGCCTCCTTTTTAGGAGGTAGAAATCTTTCAATCGTTTCTGTTTTCACTTCCACATCTTCTTCTTCCAGGTCTAAATCGTCTAATTCAAGCTCATCCAATGGTTTCTTTTTCGCTTTCATAATTCCTGGTAGTGAAGGGTAACGCGGATCATTTAAACCTTGTTGAGCCGTTACAAGCAAGGGCAACTTTGTCTCAATCATTTCTGAATCCCCTTCTACATCTTTTGTAACCGTCACCTTTTCTCCTTCTATGACTAACTTCGTAATAGTAGTGACATATGGGATATTTAAAATATCAGCTACACGAGGGCCAATCTGTCCCGAACCGCCATCAATCGCTACATTCCCAGCTAATATCAGATCTACCTCTTTGTCTTTTAAAAATTCGCCAATGATTTTACTGATTGAAAACGCGTCAGTCTCATCTAAATCATCCTCAATATTAATCAAGGTAGCTCGATCCGCTCCCATTGCGAGGGCTGTTCTTAATTGCTTTTCAGCTTCTTCATCTCCGACTGTCATGACATGTACTTCTCCGCCATGCTCATCCCGTACACGAATAGCTTCTTCGATGGCATATTCGTCATAAGGGTTAATAATGAATTCAGCATCATCTTCCATAATTTGACCATTCGAAATCGTAATCTTTTCTTCCGTATCAAAAGTTCTTTTTAATAAGACAAAGACATTCATGTTTGTTTTAGCCTCCCTTTTTTATCGTATTGGCAGTATGAATCCGCTTTAAAAATTAACAGAAAACGAGAGTGATAGTGAGGAGGTTATCTCACTAAAACAACCCATCGCTTTCAAGTAACCACGTTTACCATCGTGCAAGAAGTGAGATTCATAAACTTTGAAATTACTTTCCCCTAATATTTTTCATATTGTGATCCTTCCTTCACTTGCTTAGCGCTGCTTACAACCCTGTAATAATAATTCATGGACTTGGGGTGCAAGCGAAACCAAATCATACTTTTGATCATTCATCACCCAAGTCATCACGGTTTCATCCATTGTTCCAAAAATCATTTGCCGCACTAGTCTTACGTTTAGGTGAGCAGAAAACTCATTCTTTTCTTGCCCATGGCAAATAATATGATCAATTAAGTGTAAATAGTCTTTCAATACCTCATTTATTCTCTTTCTTAATTCTTTATTGGACTGTCTTAATTCCAATTGAGTGACGATGGCGAGATGACGATCATTCGATAATATATTGAAATGATTTTCGATCAGGACAAATAATTTTTCAGAAGCAGTTTCTTTCGTTTGAATAGCTGCTCTCATCTTTTCAATGAATAGTCCCATTTTTTCACGAAAAACAGAAATCAATATATCCTCCTTATTTTCAAAATAAAGATAAATAGTCCCATCCGCGACACCAGCTTGTTTCGCAATCTTAGAAACTTGCGATTGATGATAGCCATTTTCTGCTATGACTGTTACAGCCGCATCGACGATTTGTTTGTACTTCGGTTTGTTCCTTTTCAACGACTTCACCTTTTCTACATAATAAATGAATGATTATTCATTCACACCTCTATCATAATAACTAGAATACAATCTGTCAAATCATAATTCATAAGAGCAAAGGAAACGGATTTATGCGCTTTCGTACGCTTTTATGATGCAGTGAGTGATGTTCTTTCTCGATACAGTTAAAAGCCAAATGGTTCCTCACTTCATTTGGCTTTTACCTAAAATAAATTTTAATGTTGTCTCTTTTTCTTCTCTTCCTCTATTAATGTCCTACGCAATATTTTTCCAACTGCCGTTTTAGGTAATTCTTTACGGAATTCATATTCTTTCGGTACTTTATAAGCAGCGATAAACTTTCTTGCATATTCATCTAATTCTTTCTCAGTTACAACTGCGCCTTCCTTTAGAACCACATATGCTTTCACTGTCTCCCCTCTATAAGGATCAGGTATACCAGCTACAACTAATTCCTGAATTGCTGGATGTTCATATAAAACCTCCTCAATTTCTCTAGGATAAATATTATATCCACTCGCAATGATCATATCTTTTTTTCGATCGACGACGAAAAAATATCCATCCTTATTCATATATCCCATGTCTCCAGTAAATAGCCAACCATCTTTCAAAGTTTCAGCTGTATCTTCCGGACGGTTCCAATAACCTTTCATGACTTGCGGTCCTTTGACGACAATTTCGCCAATTTGCCCATGTGGAACTTCTTTTCCTGTTTCTGCCGAGACAATCATGGCGTCAGTATCTGGCCAAGGAACTCCGATACTCCCCTTCACATATTCCTGCCCCCATATGAAATTGGCATGAGTAACAGGCGAAGATTCTGTTAAGCCATATCCCTCTACAAGCTTTCCACCGGTAATTTTTTCAAAATTTTGTTGAACTTCAACTGGAAGCGGCGCAGAGCCACTTATACAAGCTTCTATCGAGGAAAGATCATATTTATTGCGATCTGGATGATTTAATAACCCGATATAAATGGTGGGTGCTCCCGGAAAAATGGTCGGCCTCTCCTTATGAATGGTTTTAAGCGTTGTTTTTGCATCAAATTTCGGCAGCAAAACCATTTTATAGGCTTGCATAATCGATAGAATTAAAACGGTTGTCATCCCATACACATGAAAAAAGGGCAGAACACCGAGAATCGTTTCTTCTGCTGGTTTTGCTTTATAAATCCAAGCCTGACAAGCCGTCGCATTCGCGATTAAATTTTTATGTGTAAGCATAACCCCCTTTGGATACCCTGTTGTTCCACCAGTATATTGGAGAAGGGCTAAATCGTTTTCATAATCAAAATCCAGTTCAATCGGCGATAGTGATCCACCTTCTATCACTTTTTTGAAAAGATGCGTATTTCCTTCATGATTCAATTGAATGACAATCCCTGTATCTTTTTTCTGGATAAAAGGATAAATAAGATTCTTTGGGAATGGTAGATAGTCTTTGATAGCGGTTACAACGATGTGTTCAAGTTTTGTTTGTTTGATCACCTTGGAGATGCGCGGATATAAAATGTCAAGGGCAATGATGATCTTTGCTTGGGAGTCTTTCATTTGGTATTCAAGTTCTCGCTCTGTGTAGAGCGGATTCGTTTGGACAACAACGGCACCTGTAAATAGACTTGCATAATAGCTAATCACGTATTGCGGACAGTTCGGTAACATAATTGCAATTCGATCGCCTTTCTTTACACCTAATCCTTGTAAATAATTGGCCATTTTAAGAACACTTTCATATAACTCCTGAAAGGTCATTTCCTTTCCCATAAAATGAATCGCTACTTTCTCGGGGAAATTTCTGGCTGTATCGATTAAATAAGATTGCACTGTTCTTGGTTCATAATCCAGTTTTGTCGGGATAGATTTAGGATACATTTTCAACCAAGGCCTACTTTCCATACAACCCCTCCTAATTTTCAGTGAAACTTCAAGCAAACGGTGTCCTAGACCTTTAAATATTCTTCCATTCATTCATCGTTTAAAGCGAATCCCCTTACAAAGGTTCTCTGGGTAAAACAGTTAAGAATGTTACAATTCCTTCTTCAGTATATTATATTGCATTCAAACGTACAAATGATAATGTTTTATATTTACTAACACTATTAAAAAATAGTAAATAAATATTCAAATAGTTAGAATTTAAAATCGATGTTGACAACCAGATCATGAATAAATATAATTACTGATAAATAAATATACATATTTGCAATATTTTCAGGGGGAAAACGAATGGAACATATGGGGTTTTTATCATTAGTACCACCAATATTAGCTATTATCCTAGCCATTATTACAAGGAATGTGATTATTTCTTTATTTTCTGGTGTATATATCGGAGTGCTCTTCATCGTAGGTGGACGCCCACTGGAAGCTACCATGACGACAATTGGAGATTTTTTATTTCCTCAATTAACCGATAGTTACAATGCTGCAGTTTTAGTTCTTCTCTTTTTCATTGGCGGTTTTGTTGCGCTAATGGAGAAATCAGGTGGCGGTGCGGCATTAGCTGAAAAGTCGACAAAACTAATCAATACCCGTGCTAAAGCTCAGGTTTCCGCATGGTTGGGCGGAATTATTATTTTCTTTTCAGATTTAGGTACACCTTTAATTGTTGGGCCCGTTTTTGAAAAGATTTTTGATAAATTAAAAGTTTCAAGGGAGAAGTTAGCCTGGATCCTTGACTCGACATCATCACCAGTTGCCGTGTTAATTCCGTTTATTGGCTGGGGTGTTTATATTATGGGTTTAATGAAGAAGGAATTCGACAATATGGAACTATCTATTTCGGAATTTGATGCCTTTCTTCAAGTCATTCCATTTCAATTTTATGCGATTCTTACGGTTTTAATGATACCTTTAATTGCGTTCACGAAGCTTGACTTCGGTCCAATGGCGAAAGCTGAGCATCGAATCCAAACAACTGGACAACTTTATTGGCCCACTTCAACACCACTTAGAAAACCTGAAAAAGAGAAACTAGTAAACCAACAAAATAGTCGAGCCATTATGGTGTGGTTACCGCTTTTAGTCTTGTTTACAACTTTATTCGGTCTACTCATTTCGAAAGGCTTCCCGTTTGAACCTGTTCCAGGTGAAGATTTTAGAATTGCCTTAAGTACAGCCTACTTATTTGCCGCTGTTACATTAGCTTTACTTATGATCGGTTTTAAAGTGAAAAAGTTTGGTGAAGTTGTTGATATTTATACAAGTGGAATGCAAAAGATGGTTTATGTAACTGTCACATTAGTTTTAGCTTGGGCTCTTGGTAAAGTCATTAGTGAGATGGGGACGGCGGAATACGTAGTTGAACTATTGCAAGGTAAAATACCTGGCTTTATTATTCCAGCTCTTTTATTTTTAGTTGGGGTGGGAATGTCACTTGCTTCTGGTAGTTCTTGGGGAACGTTTGCCATTATGTTACCGATTGCGATCCCGATGGCTGTTGGCCTCGACGCTCCGATGATGGTTTGTATTGGCGCTGTTTTATCAGGTGGAATATTCGGTGATCATTGTTCCCCGATTTCAGATACAACCATTCTTTCCTCAACAGGGGCGGGAGCAGACCATATCGATCATGTCAAAACCCAGATTTACTATGCCTCTGTTAATGCCGTCATCGCATTGATTGGTTTTATTATAGCCGGGGTAACGGAAAGTGCCTATACCATCATTATCACGATTCTTCTTTTGATTATAACAGTATTCAGTTTAGCAAAATATCAATCTAAAAAAGCAACTGCTTAAAATGAAAACAGTGTCGCAAAGAACCAGCAGCCCTTTGCGACACTGTCTTTATATACGAACTAGATAAATTACACCAAGTATGAAGAAGATCGCGCCTACTACTAACAGCACTTTAGCCAGTTTCTCCACCTACATTACCCCACCCTTATTGAATGTTTGCACCAATGATGTATGAAAGCCCGATCGAAATTACCATCGAAATAAACCCGACCGCACGATTGTCATTTTCAATCTCTGTATCAATGTTAAATTTTGGTGTTAAAAATTCAAAAATGAAATAGCCTGTTAACAACAGAAAGAAGCCAAACACTCCCCAACCAATCATAATAAATAATGAATCATGATGAAGAATCGAATGCCTAAAAACATTCGCGATCCCAAAAATTTTTCCTCCGGTTGCCATGGCAACGGAAATATTTCCATTTTTAATTTCTTCCCAATTTTTATACTTCGTTACGATTTCAAATATAAACAAGAATAAAACCATACAAAGCACAGAGACTGTATAATACCCTGCTGTCTGCACAACTGAGTTCTCCCAAAATGAAGTCGCCATTATTCATCTCCCTCCTAAGTAAAGCGCAAGCGCCCGTTTCGCGACGTACAAACTTAGTCCATAAGGGTGAACGGCTAAAGGCGCGCCGTCCTGGCGCAACGCTGTTCTGTCCCACATCCTGTGGGCCCCCGTCTTGACCAACATTTGTTGGCCTTATTTAAATTCGACTACTGTCACGCCACTCCCGCCTTCTCCTGCTTCCCCTAATCTTATACGTTTCACAGAACGAAGTTGTTTCAAATAATCCGTAATTCCTTTCCGTAACACGCCTGTTCCTTTTCCATGGATGATGGATACACGCGGATAACCAGCCAATAAGGCGTCATCGATATATTTCTCCACTTTGAGCAAGGCATCTTCCAATCTTTCCCCGCGCAAATCCAATTCTAGACCAACATGATGGTCTCGGCCTTTTATTGTCGCCATTGGCTTCGTTTCTTTCTTTTGCTCTGATTGAATAAACTCCAAATCACTCTCTTTTACTTTCATCTTCATAATGCCAATTTGCACATTCCATTCTTTTTCCGCTACTTTTTCAATCAGATGCCCTTTTTGGCCAAAACTCGTTACTTTTACTTCGTCCCCAGGCTGGAATTCGAAGTTTTTCTTTTCCTTTTTTCCCTTTCCTGCTTGTTTATCTAGTGAGGGTATAGCATTCTCTAATCGATGTCTTGCTTCAATCAATTCATGTTCCTTTACTTGGGCCCCACTCTGAAAGCGCAGTTGTCGTAAGTCTTTCATGACCTCTTCTGCTTCCCTTTTCGCCTTCTCAATTACATCAGTCGCTTTATTTTCAGCGCGCTCATACATCTCTTGTTTTCTTTCATAAAACTCGATCATTTGCTTTTGCATATCTTGGTGAAGCTTTTCTGCGGCCTTTAAATATTCATGTGCTTCTTTATATTCTTCTTCCGCATCGTGACGACTTTTCTCTAATGAAGCGATCATACTTTCCACTTCATTACTTTCTGCATCAATCAATTTTTTCGCATTTTCAATCGTCCATTCAGACAGACCCAATCGCTTAGATATTTCAAAAGCATTACTTCGTCCGGGAACACCGATTAATAATCTGTAAGTCGGCCGCAATGTTTCAACATCAAACTCCACACTGGCATTGATCGCACCTGGTCGATTAAATCCATATGCTTTTAGCTCCGGATAATGCGTGGTAGCAATCACGTGAGCACCACGTTGGTAGACCTCGTCAAGAATAGAAATGGCGAGGGCGGCTCCTTCTTGTGGGTCTGTTCCAGCCCCTAATTCATCAAATAAAACAAGACAATCATGATCAACCTTTTTTAAAATATCAACAATATTGACCATATGGGATGAAAATGTACTTAAGCTTTGCTCAATCGATTGTTCATCCCCTATATCGGCAAATACCTCTGCAAATACGGCGACTTCTGAACCTTCTGCGGCAGGGATAGATAAACCCGCTTGCGCCATAAGTGTTAGTAACCCCACTGTTTTAAGTGTGATCGTTTTCCCACCCGTATTAGGCCCGGTAATCACCATTGTCGTATACTCGCCACCAAATTCGATATCATTCGCAACAGCCTCTTCCATTTTTAATAAAGGATGGCGAGCTTGAAATAACCGAATGATCCCTTTTTCGTTCATCACTGGTTTTGTTGCTTTTATTTCTTTACCAAAGCGTGCTTTTGCGAAAATAAAATCTAAATCACCCAATACTTGAACAATTTGCTGCAATTCTTCCGCCACTTCCGCGACATTCCCTGATAACTGAGCAAGGATCTTCTCAATTTCTTGCCTTTCCTTTAACTGCAATTCCTTTAGCGAATTATTAAGGTCTACGACAGCTTGTGGCTCAATAAATAAGGTTTGCCCTGAAGCAGATTGATCGTGCACAATCCCCCCATAATGCGTGCGATATTCCTGCTTAACCGGAATGACATAACGATCATTTCTGATTGTAATAATCGCGTCAGATAACATTTTTTGCGCATTCTGCCCTCGGGTAAAACCTTCCAATTTCCCCCGTATACTTCCTTCAGTTCTTCTTACCTGTTGGCGTAAACTCCGCAATGTTTGACTTGCCGAATCAAGGATTTCCCCCGTTTCATCAACCGCATTTTTAATCATTTTTTCCAGTTCACTTAAAGGAATGATTTGTTCCGATTTCCCTGCTAAGATAGGAATGTCAACTTCATTTTCAAGCAATTCTTCAATAAAACGTTTTATAGATCGTGAAGCGTGAACCGTACTAGCAATGTGCATCAATTCTAATGGATTGAGCACACCGCCGATCACCGATCTTTTCACATGTGGTCTGATATTAAAAATCCCATCCAATGGAGCATGACCTTTTAAACGAAGAGCATGCGATGCCTCATCTGTTTCTGCTTGCCTTTGAACAACTTCATCAAAGGAGCTTATTGGGCGTAAATCTCGAACCTTTTCTCTCCCCAACACAGAGGATGTATGGCCTTCTAATTGTGTTAAAATTTTATCAAACTCTAATGTCTTTAATATCTTATCATTCATGGAGTTGGACTCCCCCCTAGTTTTCACTCTACTTATTTCTTCTTAAAAATTGCAGTAATTCCTCTAGTGGCAACGCATTAAGAACAGAAGAAGCTGGAAGCCAACCTTTCCTAGCGGATGATATCCCCACTTTCATGTATTCAAGGTTTTCTTTATTATGGGCGTCTGTATTAATCGCTATTTTGACCCCTGCCTTGTGCGCCATTCGAATATTAGTCGCAGAAAGGTCAAGGCGTGCAGGATTCGCATTTAATTCTAAAGCTGTACCCGTTTGTCTGGCAAGCTCAATTAATAGCGGCATATCGACATCATATCCATCCCGTCTGCCAATCAAGCGCCCTGTTGGATGAGCAATAATATCAACATATGGATTTTCCAGCGCATTTTTGAGGCGCTCCATGATTTTAGCTTGTGGCTGGGAAAAGCTTGAATGGATGGAAGCAATGACAAGGTCTAACTCCGCTAATAAATCATCCGCATAATTGAGACTTCCATCTGGCAGTATATCCATTTCAACCCCAGCTAAAATCGTAATATCGTGGTACTTCTCATTTATTTTCCGAATTTCCTCTATTTGACTCCTTAATCGATCAGGTGAAAGCCCATTCGCCACTTTAAGAAATTCGGAGTGGTCTGTGATCGCCATATATTGGTACCCTTTTCTTCGACATGCCTCAACCATTTCTTCGATCGAGTAGGCACCATCTGACCAAGTTGTATGCATGTGTAGATCACCTTTTATATCGTCGATTTCAATAAACGAAAGATCCGCATGATAATCATCTATTTCCTTGCCATCCTCTCTTATTTCAGGTGGAATCAAAGGCAATTGAAAATGATGATACAGTTCAGCTTCCGACGAAAAAGTCTGCATCTGCCCCGTCTCCGTCTTCTCTACTCCATATTCACTAATTTTTTCATTTTGTTCTTTTGCACGCTGCCGCATCCGGATATTATGTTCCTTTGAACCTGTAAAATGATGCAAAGCCGAGGCAAACTCTTCTGGTTGTACAAGGCGAAAATCAACTGAAACTTGGAATTGTCCTGATAGAATCAATGTAATCTTTGTATCGCCACTAGCCGTAGCATCTTGCACACCGGGCATTGTTAATAAAGCATTTTTCACAGTTTGACCATGTTCAGTCGCAATAACATAGTCTAAATCTTTCATAGTTTCCTTCATTCGTCTTAAGCTTCCAGCACGAGAAAACTCGCTCACTTCCTTGATTTTCCGTAGGTATTGCTCAATACTTTCTGCAATAGGTAACATGTAGGCAATTGGAAGACGGTCTGGTTGACTTCCCGCCCCTGCAATCGCTTCTAAAATCTTCTCTTGAGATTTTTTTCCGAAACCTTTTAAGCCGGCTACCTGATTACTTTCACAGGCTGCTTTTAAAGTTTCAATGTCCACAACTCCTAATTCTTGATACAATCGGGAAATTTTCTTTCCACCAAGTCCAGGTAGCTGTAATAGAGGGATTAACCCCTTTGGAACTTCTTCTTGCAAAGAAGATAAAACGCTAGAATGTCCCTGGGATATATATTCTTCAATCACAGCTTCCGTTCCTTTTCCAATCCCGGGTAACTCAGCAAAGTGGGAAATTTCGGACAGACTGCGATCATCTGCTTCTAAAGCAAAGGCAGCCTTACGAAAAGCTGAAATTTTAAATGGATTTTCTCCCTTTAATTCCATATATATAGCAATCTGTTCAAGCAGACGAATGACATCTTTTTTGTTTATACTCATATTTATCACCAACCACTCAACATTCTTCCTTAACATATTCTATCAAAACCAATTGTAAAAAGAAAAACTTCCCTTTCAAAAAGAGAAGTTTTGCTTATCACTTAATAGAAGCGCATGATAGATGAACCGCTGTAGACACAACTTCTTAAAGTATCAATCTAGCACATCCCCTACACCTTAGCTATCCTAACTCTGAACAAAGTCAATCCACCATTTTTTGATTTCGGCCGAAAAATAAGGTGTATGCTTTAAAATCATTTCAGATAAGGCGGAACCTTCCAGAGCTGTTTGAATAGAGGCCATTGGAACTAATGCAGCAATGTACAAGAGAATAAACATAAATAAATAGATTTCCATTGCCCCCAAAACTCCACCAGCGCTAATATTCAGCCATTTAATTACGGGTAAACTAGCGACAATGTCTAAGGCAGACCCAATGATTCCTAACACAATTCTAGTCGCAATAAAAATGATCACAAAGGCAATTGCCCGATAAAAAGCCTCATCAAAATTGGAACCATCTAAAAACATTTTAAAACCATTTTCCGAACCTAAATCAGGATACGGGATCCAAAGTCTTAATTTTGGAGCAACTGTATCATAATACAAATAAGCTACAACAAAAGAAACAACGAACCCGATCATATGAATCAATTGTAAAATGAAACCTCTCTTTACTCCTATGAGAAAGCCCGCTATTAATAACACTATTAAAGCCAAATCTAACATAATTGGTCATTCCTTTATACGATTAAGTTCTTGCAGAATTCGTTCATACTCTTCTTGTAATTTCATATATTCATGAATTGAATTAACTGCTGTTAACACTGCTAATGTTTCAGTATTCAAATTTGGATTAATCGAGTTGATTTCGCGCATTTTTTCATCGACAATTCCTGCAACGTCCTTCATATGATCAGGGGATTCAGTTCCTGTGATTGTATACTGTTTTCCATAAATCACAACAGAAACTCTTACCTTCTCTTGACCAGACATTTCTTTTCCCCTCTTTTCGATAAAATCCTACAACATATCATATCATGAATGAAAACAGATGGGAATAAGAAAAAGTTGATGATCTTATTCTGCTTTTACTTTTTATTTAGTGAAATTTTTGCAGTTCCTTGTTTTAATTATATTTATGTTAAACTTATCTTAAGGATTCTTTAAGAGGATGTTCAAAAAGTAAGGATCAAAGGCTAAATTCGCGACATCCTGTCACAACGCCTTTGTGACCTGCGTCCTGCAGGCCTCGGTAAAAATGACACTGCGAATTTCTTCGTTGGCTTGCTTCTCCGCTCCTTGGAAAAGAAAACCACTTTTCCGGCGTGCGATGCTGATTCAGGGAAGCTTTCCTTGTGCTCGAAACTGCGCCGCCTCGAACTTTCGACGCACAGGAAGTGCTAGTGTCGGCGTAGCTGACAGGACGTCAGCGTAGTCGCCGACGGGTCCTTTTTATCCTCCTTTTTGAACACGCACTTTAAGGGTATTTTTTAGAAAGGGAAGTGATTGGTTGGCAAATACAGTTATTCAGGTAAATCAAGCTGAAATCGAAAAAATGAAGAGCCATTATGAACAATATTTAAAAGCAAACAATCCACCGGGAAGTGTATTTTCGGCTAAAAAACAAGGCTGCACGATTACAGCCTATCGGTCTGGAAAAGTCATGTTCCAAGGGGCAGGGAATGAAGCTGAAGCAAAACAATGGGGAGAGGTACTTCCAACAAAGAAAACTGTTCCCTCCAAAAAGAAATCGTCCGGCACCCCTTTGCCTGCTAATATTTCGTCTTTATCCGTGATTGGATCAGACGAAGTCGGAAAAGGGGATTACTTTGGCCCAATGACCGTTGTGGCAGCTTATGTAAAAAAAGAACAGCTTCCTCTTGTCAAAGAATTAGGTGTACAAGATTCAAAAAATCTAACAGATACAGAAATTGTCAAGATTGCGAAGGATCTCTTAACATTTTTACCATATAGTCTCTTAACATTACCAAATGAAAAATATAATCAACTGCAGTCTTCTGGGATGACACAAGGGAAAATCACGGCTAGATTACATAATCAAGCTTTGAATCATCTACTCAAGAAAATAGAACCTGAAAAACCGGATGCGATTCTTATCGACCAATTTGCAGAGGCACCTGTCTATTACCGGCATCTACAAGGAGTTAAAGAAGTGTGCCGAGAGAATGTTTATTTTAGTACAAAAGCGGAAAGTATACATCTTTCCGTTGCGGCTGCCTCCATCTTAGCTCGTTATGCTTTCTTAAAAGCGATGGATCAACTAAGTCAAAAAGCCGGATTTAAGTTAACAAAGGGAGCTGGCCCTAAAGTAGACCAAGATGCCGCTCGTCTGATTAAATCTCATGGTTTAGATGCTCTTCATAAGTTTACGAAAATGCATTTTGCCAACACGAATAAAGCGAGAAAAATCGCAAGAGTATAAATATAAAAAGGTAGAAACAACTCAGATCGCCCGAGTCGTTTCTACCTTTTTGTGTTGCCTGCTAGATCCTATCCCCTGAGTTCTGCTCCCGCTTTATCTTTTACTGCTGTTAATACTTTTTCATGTGCTTTCACTACTTCTTCATCCGTTAATGTTCTTTCAGGATCTGCATAAATTAACGAGAAAGCAATTGATTTTTTCCCTTTTTTCATATGTTCCCCTTCATATAGATCAAATACCTTAATCGATTTTAGAAGTTTTCCACCAGCTTCTTGGATAATATTTTCCAGAGTGCCAGCCGTCACTGTCGTATCGACAACAAGGGCAATATCTCTTGAAATCGATGGGAATTTAGGAATTGGCACATATTTTAATTCAGGTAGATTATAGTGGAAGATCGGTTCAGCCTTTATTTCAAATACATACGTATTTTTTAGATCCCATTCTTTTTCCATTGTTGGATGAAGTTCACCAACAAAGCCAATCACTTCACCGGTAAGGACAATTTCTGCGGTTCTCCCTGGATGCATACCATCTATTTTCGCTGCACGCCATTCTACTTTGTCCGCTACACCCATTCTTTCAAACAGTCCTTCTAAAATCCCTTTGGCTACATAGAAATCAACTGGTTTCTTTTCACCTTGCCAGGCATTCTCTACCCACAAACCTGTTAAGGCACCTGCAATATGTTCCTGTTCATCAGGTTGCTGATTTTGCCCGTTATTAAGAAAAACAGAACCTATTTCATAAAAACCAACTGTTTCTTGTTGCCTGGCGATATTGTACGCGACAGATTCTAAGAGTTGCGGAATAATACTCATTCGCAAACAGCTATGCTCCTCACTCATAGGCATCGCTAGTTTCACGGGTTCCCGTGTTTCGAGCGCAAATTGGGGTGACTTTTCTTCGGAAGTCAAAGAATAGGTGAGCGTTTGATAAAGTCCCGCTCCTTCAAGATAATCCCTTGCTGATCGGCGTTTTTCCTGATCTTTCGTTAACCCACCAGAAGTAGCGGCCCCCTTCGGCAACGTCTTCGGTAAGAGGTCATAGCCATATAAACGTGCAACTTCCTCAATCAAATCTTCTTCAATCGTAATATCTCCACGACGAGGAGGCGCAGTCACTGTAAAAGTCCCCCCTTCGACAGATGCCTCAAATTGTAACCTTCTAAAAATTGAAAGCACTTCAGACTCAGTAATCTTCGTTCCTAATACGCGGTTTATTTTGTCCAATGTAATGGAGAGAGTGACAGGTTCAATCGTTAAATGATCATCCTCTACCCGTCCTTCTAACACCTCTCCCCCTGCAAGCTCTGCCATTAGCTTAGCTGCTCGTTCTGCTGCAGGACGAACACGGGTAGGATCCACTCCTTTTTCATATCTAGCACTAGCTTCACTTCTTAGGCCGTGGTGTTTAGAAGTCGCGCGAACAGATGGGCCGGCAAAATAAGCCGATTCAAGTAAAACAGTCGTGGTTTCACTCGTTACTTCAGATTCCTCCCCACCCATAACGCCAGCTAGGGCAATAGGTTCAGAACCATTCGTGATCACCATCTGCTCACTCGTCAGTGTTCGTTCCACACCATCAAGCGTCACCAGTTTCTCCCCTTCATGGGCAAGCCTCACAACGACTTCTTTCGAACCCAATTTATCATAATCAAAAGCGTGAAGCGGCTGACCGTATTCCAATAAAATATAATTGGTAATATCCACCACATTATTATGGGGGCGGATTCCGGCAGACATAAGACGCGTTTGCATCCATAACGGGGATGGACCTATTTTCACATTGCGTATCACTTTGGCTGTATATAAAGGATTTTCCTCGCTCTCCTCAACCTTAACCGCAATATAGTCTTCGGCCTTTTCCGAGCCGGCCTCAAGTTCCGTTTCCGGTAATTTGATTTTTTGATCAAGGATGGCCGCTGTTTCATAGGCTACGCCAAGCATGCTAAGCGCATCGGCACGGTTCGGAGTAAGATCAAGCTCTAATACTTCATCATCTAAGTTCAATAATGCTAAGGCATCCGCTCCAACTTCTACGTCATTAGGAAAGACAAAGATTCCCTCTGCAAATTCCTTAGAAACGAGTTTCCCTTCTATTCCTAGTTCCTGAAGGGAACAGATCATTCCATTTGAAACTTCGCCACGTAATTTCGCTTTCTTAATTTTAAAATTTCCTGGAAGAACTGCACCAACCTTCGCAACAGCTACCTTCTGATCTTTCGCGACATTAGGTGCGCCACAGATAATTTGCACAGGCTCCTCTTCCCCTACATCCACTAAACATTTATTTAATTTATCAGCTTCTGGATGTTTTTCACATTCAAGTACATGGCCCACGACAACATTTTTCACGCCTGCACTTTTTTGTTCAACGCCATCGACTTCAATTCCACTTCTCGTAATTTTTTCTGCTAATTCAGTTGCGGATACTCCTGCAAGATTGACATATTCTTGCAGCCATTTATAAGAAACAAGCATTTTTTATCCTCCTATCCCTATTCTTGCACCGAAAATTGTTGTAAGAACCGAATATCATTTGTATAGAAATGCCGAATATCATCAATTCCATATTTCAGCATGGCAATCCGTTCAGGACCCATACCAAAGGCAAAACCAGTATATTTCTCCGGATCAAATCCAGACATCTGCAGAACATTCGGATGAACCATCCCTGCCCCTAATATTTCGATCCAGCCAGTTTGTTTACAAATTCGACATCCGGATCCAGCACAAATTTTACAGGAGATATCCATTTCTACGGATGGTTCTGTAAAGGGAAAGAAGCTTGGACGTAGACGGATTTCGCGATCTGCTCCAAACATTTTCTTCGCAAAGACATCTAGCGTTCCCTTCAAATCTGCCATTGTGATATTCTCATCAACAACAAGTCCTTCGATTTGGGTAAACTGATGGGAATGAGTCGCATCGTCATGATCACGACGATATACTTTACCAGGACAAATAATTTTGATTGGCCCTTTTCCTTCATGTTTTTCCATTGTGCGTGCTTGAACTGGTGATGTCTGTGTCCGCATTAACAATTCTTCTGTGATATAGAAAGTATCTTGCATATCTCTTGCTGGATGACCTTTTGGCAAATTGAGCGCCTCGAAATTATAATAATCTTTTTCCACTTCTGGACCCTCTGCCACTTGATACCCCATGCCAATAAACAAATCTTCAATTTCCTCAATGATTTTCGTTAATGGATGGCGGCTACCTGTTTTGACTGGTCTACCCGGTAAAGTGACATCGATCGTTTCGGATTCTAACTGTTTTTGAACAGCAGCCTTCTCTAAGTCATTCCGTTTTTCCGTAATCACTTCTGATATGTTTTCTCTAATTGTGTTCGCTAAAGCCCCAATCTTTGGTCGTTCCTCAGCGGATAATTTTCCCATTCCTCGTAAAACCTCTGTAATAGGACCTTTTTTTCCTAGATAAGAAACACGGAGATCGTTTAGTTCTTTTAAATTGGATGAACTTCTAATCTTTTCTAATGCTTCTGATTTAAGTTCCTGCAACCTTTCTCTCACTTTGCAGATTCCTCCTTATGTTTTTTTCTAAAATAAAAACCTCATCCCTAAAAAAGGGACGAGGTTTGTCGTCGCGGTACCACCCTTATAAACACGCCAAGCATGTTCACTTCATTCTCATAACGGCAAGTGCCGGTGTATCTTTACGTAACGATGTTCAAAAAGGAATTTTAACTTTTTAAACACAATAAAACGGTCCTGATACCAACTCGGGAGGTGAACTTCATTTGGTTTTGGCAAAAAATGCTTTCAGTCAAGGCATTTTCTTCCTAAATGCTTCCCCCAAACTACTCTTCTCCGTCGACGTCTTTCGATTATTTAGATATTCACATTATAGCCGTTTCGGCTCATGAATTCAAATCGATTTTCTCAAATGATACAGCAAGATGCCGGTAGCAATGGAAACATTGAGAGATTCACTTTGCCCATAGATGGGAATATATAAATTTTGGTCTGTTTTTTCAAGAATTTCTCTCGAAACACCTGACCCTTCATTTCCAACCACAAGGGCGAAGGATTTCGCTGGCGTGATGGATTGGAAATCCACTGCTTTTTCTAGTGCCGTACCATAAAGAGGAACTTCATTTTGTTTTATTTGGTTTACCCAATTCGATAAATTTCCGGATTCAATCGTAAGGTGAAAATGGCTACCTTGTGCTGATCGGATCACTTTCGGATTGTAAACATCCCCAGATCCCTCTCCTAAAATCACAACATCCACACCCGCTGCATCCGCTGTCCGAATGATGGTACCAATATTACCAGGATCTTGCACACCATCCATTAAAAGGAAGCGAGCATGTTTAGTAAAATCAACTTTCGTATTTCTTTTTTTACATACGGCAAAGATTCCTTGAGGGCTTTTTGTATCAGAGATATGCTGGCTAATTTCTTCGGAAATAGTGAACACCGATATTTTTTCGTGATTTAATGACCAAGCATTTGAAATCGTCTTATCCTCTTGGATCATTATTTCGACGACCTCATTTGTTTTCAATGCTTCTAGTATTAAATGCTCCCCTTCAATTAAGTAGGTTCCTGTTTGATCGCGAAATTTCTTCGAAAGTAGTTTTTTCCATAATTTGACTTTTTCATTTTTTGTCGACTTTATATATTCCATATCTTTCAAGCCTTTCCAAAGTTTCTTCCTTCATTATACATATATACAACTTATTTGAGAAAAACTAAACATCACATCTACTATAAAGGAGCCATGATCATGGATTTAAATTTACGTAAAGCAGTTATTCATAATGTTTCAGGCAATGACCAAGCCCAATTAAAAGAAACCATTGTCGATGCGATTCAACGTGGAGAGGAAAAAATGTTACCTGGACTAGGGGTCTTATTTGAAGTGATTTGGGAAAATGCAGATGCCAGGGAGCAAAGTATGATGCTCGAAACATTGGAGCAAGGATTAAAATAAACATCCATTAAAAAGCCGAAGTTAAGAACTTAATATTGACCTGAATCTGGTTTATGGATTCAGGTTTTTTTATGGATTGTTCTAAAATCGAAGTGATCAACATTGAACAAGCGTTTAACTAAAATAGAACAACTCCTGATTGAAAGCCAACTAAAACGGGTAAGCCATTTTATACAGGTTTTGAATGTGGAGGAGTTAATATGGATACAAGTATTACCGTTAAAGTTATTTCCGGATTAATGATCTTGTTGTTAATCATTCGTCTTTTAGGAAAAAAGGAACTATCTCAATTCACTCCATTCGATTTCGTTTATCTTCTAGTAATTGGTGGTTTCTTAGAGGAATCCGTTTATGATGAAAAAGTTAGCGTCTGGGAAGTCCTTTACACGATTATATTATGGGCGATTTTAATTTATTTCATCGAAGCAATCGTACGTAAATTTGATAAAATCAAGCCAATCATCAAGGGAGAGCCCGCCATTATTATTAATGATGGAGAGCTAAATATTAAAGAACTTAAAAGAAATAAATTAGAATCAGAACAGCTTAGAACCATGCTCCGTCAACAGGGGATATTTTCGATCAAAGAATTAAAATTTGCTATTCTAGAGCCAAATGGTCAATTAAGTATAATGAAAAATGAGGCCTATTCTCCTGTGACAGCAGAAATGTTACATCTTCACCCGGCTAAATCTTCCTTATCTCACCAACTTATTGATGAAGGAAGAATAAAAGAAAAAAACCTTAAATTCATCGATAAAGACAGAGAATGGTTATTAAGCCAACTAAATAAAGAAGGCTATAGAGATATACAGGAAATTTTTTATGCCGAATGGTCCGAAGAAAGCGGTTTTACCATTAAAACAAATTCTTAACTTTTTATCTATTTGTTTCATGAAGGCAAAAGACCCGCAAATTGCGGGCCTCATTCCTATTCATAAGTAATTTTATCAACCGTTTCTCGATCCAAGCGCTTGATGACTTCCGTAATAAGTTTTACAGCATTTTCAAAATCATCACGGTGAAGAATACCTGCATGGGAGTGAATATAGCGAGTTGCGATGGTCATGGCAATCGAAGGTGCTCCTTCGGCAGCTAAATGGATCGAACCAGCATCTGTTCCCCCACCCGGGATCGCATCAAATTGATAGGGGATATTTAATTCATCTGCCACGTCTGTAATCAGTTCACGCAGGCCTTTATGTGAAACCATTGAAGCATCATATAGGATAATTTGCGGCCCTTCTCCCATCTTCGATTGCGCTTCTTTTTCCGTAATACCCGGTGTGTCCCCAGCAATGCCGACATCCACTGCAATCGCGATATCTGGTTGAATTTTATTCGCCGCTGTTTTAGCACCGCGAAGCCCTACTTCTTCTTGAACAGTCCCAACACCATAGACAATGTTTTGGTGATCTTCTCCCTGGAGATTCCTTAAAACATCAATCGCAATCGCACAACCAATTCGATTGTCCCATGCCTTCGCAAGCAGCATTTTCTCATTATTCATCACAGTAAATTCAAAGTATGGCACCGCCATATCACCTGGTCGGACGCCCCATTCCAGTGCTTCCTCTCGGTTAGAAGCACCAATATCAATAAACATATCTTTAATATCAATTGGTTTCTTACGTGCTTCTGCTGATAAAATATGAGGTGGTTTAGAACCAATGACCCCTGTAATGTCCCCCTTCGAAGTGACGATTGTTACCCGTTGTGCAAGCATCACTTGTGACCACCAACCGCCTACAGTTTGAAAACGCAAAAAGCCTTTGTCATCGATTTGTGTAATCATAAATCCAACTTCATCTAAATGACCGGATATCATAATTTTTGGCCCGTTTTCCGCCCCCGTTTTTTTAGCGATTAAACTGCCTAAGCCATCGGACTCCACTTCATCCGCAAAAGGGGTTATGTATTGTTTCATCACTTCTCTTGGCTCTTTTTCATTTCCCGGGATTCCTTTAGCATCTGTTAAATCTTTTAACATTGTCAATGTCTCATCTAACTTTGTCAACCTGACCCCTCCTTCACAAATTTGAAACTATTTCCATTATAATAAAAAGGAAGGACGGAATGCTACTAATACCCTTCCTCTTGGCGTTTATAATTCACTTCATTCTTCTCTTTATAAGCCTGTTGGGTATCATCAATCGTAAATCCAAGAGATTGTCCTAAGATAAAATATTGACGCAATAATTCTTCGTAATCTTGGAGTGACCGTGATTGCCTTAACTCACCAACTTGGTGATAAACCTTTAAGAAGCTTGTCACTAAATCTTCATTCGCTTCATGAGAAACAACGGAAAAAGAGTTTTCTGCAAAGCCTAGTTCTAAACCTAGGGAGAGAATAAAATGGATGCCGTCTACATATTCCTCCAAAATCACTTTACTGTCTGAAGCTGGCTTTTTACTCCAAAATTTAAAACATCTTGTTTCATTCGCTAATTCGCCAATTTCCACTAATAGTGCTAAGATCTTGTCATCAAATAAAGGCCGACTTTGCAAGCCATGTTCCTCTTCAATGTATTGATCTAATTTCCGTTGCATTTCAAACCATTCTTTCATTGTCATAATAAAATCCCTCCTAAAAAAATTATAACAAATAAAGTGAAACTTTTTAAACTCTCGTTCGTATAGCCATATTAGATTAACCATTGGAGGTTGCGTCATGCTTATTCTGTTAAGAATCGCTATTTTCGCCTTTATTATTTACTTGATTTATAAAATCATTAAATTCATATTAGATCCGAAACGTAAACTTGAAACCGCTCATGAACAAAAAAAGTACTATTTCTATGACGTACCTAATAACATCAGAAAAAATTTCCTGATTACTTTTAATGGTGTTATGTTTGAAGGTGAAAAATATCTCGGTACAACGGATCGTTCCTTTGAAGTTGTTTCTATTTTCGTCTGGCCGCGAAACCCCGACCTTCTAAAAGGCTTATCTTATGAAGACTTTCGCTTTATCGAAAATGAAATTGAACTCCGTTATCCAGACAGTACCATTGATTGGAAAAGTCCAATTAAAGAGCTAATGGAGAAAAATAAGAATGAACATCCTACCAACTAAACTTACATTTTCACTTGTGTAACTCATGAAGGGCCTACGGAAAAATCTATTTGTGATTTTTCCGTAGGCCCTTCATGTCTTTTTGTCCTTGCCATACCGGTTTTAACACGCATTCTTCGTTTTATTTTCTTGTGAGAAGAATTCATTCCAGGCAACGGTTGACATTTTTTCTCGCAAAATGTAAACCAGTAATAAAAGAGCCAATAAGATTATAACACTAATGGTAGGAGTAAAGTGGGTGATAAATTCTCCAAATACAGTGTAAAAAAAGGCCAATGGAAGATTTGTTGCAAAAGCTCCCTTCATAAATCCCTTGAAATCAGGCCTTCTCTCTAACAAACAGAGATTTAATAAATGATAATGAAAAAAAGGAATCAGTCGTAGGATCGCTATTTGTCCAACCGTCATTTTGGCATAGCGACCAAACCATTTATTTTTAATCTTCAATAGTTTTTCATGGGTACTGGGCATTTTTCGAATGCAAAAATAAAATAAAGCCGATAAAATAAGTAATCCTATCATAGAAAATAGCGTGCCTAATACGCTACCAAATAATATCCCACCAGCCATACAAACCATTATTACAGGAATAAAAATAAATTGACGAATCACATGAAAAAAGATGAAGATAACCGGAGCCAATGTACCTGTTCCCTGGACAAATGTAAGCATGATCAATAATTGTTCGTTCAATTTGATCACCCGCCTTCTTACTATAGTCTATGGGGTAGAGAAATTTGTTATGACAGGCGGTCAAGCATCAAATAAAAAAGTGTAACGTCAAGAATAGCTAATAATGGGAATCCGTATTTAAAAGCAAAGTGCTTGGTTTTATGACGGTAGGACCACATACCAAGCGTTGTTCCTGCTGCTCCACCTATAATAGCGATTAGCCATAAGTTTTTTTCACTTACACGCCATTCTCTCTTTTGCGCCCTTCTCTTATCCATCTTCATAATATAGATTCCCCATAAATTTATGATAATGATGTACATTACTACAAATGATTTAAGCATATTCCTCCACCTTCTATAGCAAAAGCCATTCTCCACGATGATAGAGAATGGCTTTAAAAAAGTAATATATTGTCTAGCTACAGGCGGTAGGAGCTCGAGGTCAAATAACCTGAAACGGCCGAAGGGAAAAGCGCCCTTCTTCCGTTCCAGAACATTTGCTTGTCGCTCCTAGACAACCGCCTTTCGCTTTTCTAATTATAGAGCTGCTTTCGCTTTATTGGCTAATTCTGCGAATGCATTTTCGTCAGATACAGCTAGATCAGCAAGCATTTTGCGGTTCACTTCAATGCCAGCCAATTTCAAGCCATGCATTAAACGGCTATAAGAAAGACCGTTCATACGAGCAGCTGCATTAATACGAGTGATCCAAAGCTTACGGAAATCACGCTTTTTATTACGACGATCACGGTAAGCGTACATATAAGATTTCATTACTTGTTGATTGGCTACTTTAAATAATCTATGTTTTGAACCATAATAACCTTTAGCTAATTTTAAAACTTTCTTGCGACGTCTGCGAGTAACTGTACCGCCTTTAACACGTGGCATATTGATTCCCTCCTATTGGTTCCGGTTTATTTCAGATTGTCAAGTAGGTGACGAATTCTTTTAAAATCACCTTTTGAGACAATGGCAGATTTACGTAGTTTACGTTTTTGTTTTTGTGATTTATGAGCGAACATGTGGCTTGTATAAGCATGTGAACGTTTCAGTTTACCGCTACCTGTTTTCTTAAAACGCTTTGCTGCGCCACGGTGAGTTTTCATTTTTGGCATAGGGTTTTCCTCCTCAAAACTTTACTTTTCGGCTTTTGGTGCTAACACCAAGAACATACTACGGCCATCCATTTTCGGTTTCGATTCAACAGTTGCTAAATCACTGCACTCATCAGCAAATTTATTCAGTACGCGTTGACCGATTTCCTTATGTGTAATGGCACGTCCTCTAAAGCGGATCGAAGCTTTCACTTTGTCCCCTTTTTCTAGGAACTTACGTCCGTTTCGAAGCTTCGTATTGAAATCATGATCTTCAATGGTCGGACTTAATCGAACTTCCTTCACATTGATCACTTTTTGGTTTTTCCGTGCTTCTTTTTCTTTCTTTTGTTGCTCAAAACGATATTTCCCATGGTCCATAATTCTGGCTACTGGCGGTTTCGCATTAGGGGCAACAAGAACAAGATCAAGATTTGCACGAGTAGCCATTTCCAATGCTTCATTACGGGATTTGACTCCAAGCTGATTACCCTGATGATCAATTAGACGAAGTTCACGGGCACGAATGCCTTCATTTACCAACATATCTTTGCTAATAGTTAGCCACCTCCAAGATATTTTCGGAATACATCTGTTTGGAAAAAGATAAGCGCAGGCGCTCTACTCATCATCAAGCTGTCGCCTTAAAAATGAGCATTAAAAAAAAGCGGGCACAAGGCACCCGCTTTTCATTCAAAATATTTAATGAATGATAATTTCAGATCTAAAACCTGCCAACAGCCTATGGCGTCGATCAGGCGAGAAGCGGGCAGCTCCTTCTTCCATTAACGAGTATTCAATTCACTTAAGAATATATCATATGAACACAATTTTGTCAATCACTACTGCTTACACAAGAACTTATTATAGCAAATAAAATGATACAACACAATCCCTTTTTAGACTTTTATATCCTATAGACCGTTAGAATGTTTAATTTCTCTAATGTCGGTAAAACTTATAAATTAGAAGGCCATATATTGGAGGTTTAAGAAAATGAAAAAATGGTTCGTATCTATTATAGGAACTGGCTTATTATTAGGACTAGCAGCTTGCTCAGATGATCCCTCTGTTGATAATCATCCAAAAGAACAAGTTGTACCAAGCGACAATCAAGATAGGGAACAAACACCAGATACAATCCAGGTGGAAGACAGCGGAAATAAGTCTCATGAGGGGCAAGTTCAGAATGATCAAGATGCAGCAGAAATGATGCAAGATCTTAACTTTACTGAATTTGAACTCGAAGTAAACTATGGTCCCAACGAGGAAATCGATTACGAATATAAACAGAAAAGCAATGACGGGGATTATAAAGCAGAAATGAAAGACACAGTTAAAAATGTTATTTATAAAGGGATGGAAGCTTTTACCGCTTTGCATACACAATTAAAAGATCTTGAGCTAAACGCCAATATGGACAAAGAAGCAGCCATTCAAGAAATTCTCGATCGTTTTGACCTAGATGCAGATTATAGCAAATTCGAATTAGAGGTTACATTTAAAGATGGGAGCAAATTAGATATCGAAGATCGAAAAACCCCTTAAATTCATATTTATTCCATTAGTTGAATCGTCCATTTCTAAATCTCTGTAGGTAGGAAATGGACGAGGGTTTAATCGTATTTATCTTCTTACTTAGAAAAGTATTTTAAAAAACAATAACCAAAAATACCCCAATAAAAAAATCATTCCTTCTGATTAAAAGTGGATCGTTCCTTTATGGATGAACGCCAAGTTCGCTATGTCATGCTTCCCCGTTCTTAGGCCAGAGACTCTAGGTTATTGGAATAATCCTTGCATTACAAGCTCTCTCGTAAAATTCGATTGGTCCTGCTTCGTCTATAATCGCATAGGCATAACCGTGTTCTTGCATTGCTCTCAGACTTTGATGCAGCAATTGATAACCAATTCCTTGACCACGGTGATGAATCGCCGTCCCCATTGGACCGAATAAACCTTTCTTCTTTCGCACAACATCATAACATGCAAACCCTATAATCCGATCCTTTTCTATAGCAAGGAAAATAGGAATGTTCGTTTCACAAAAGCCATTTACAATCGATTCGATCCAGCCATTCCCAAATTCATTTTCAACAAAATCTCTTAAAGCTATAAAATCAGCTTGTGTTGCTCTTCTAATGATCCTCTCGCCTACAGTCACATCGGGATAAGAATATTCCTTTAAGGAAACGATTAGATCTCTAGGAGAATAAACAATATCGAGTATACTTAAAACATCCTGTCTGCTAATCAAGGAACAGATATTAGGATCTTTTAAATCAAATAGGGATTTTAACACTAGGCCTTCATTTATATAAATCTGTTTATACCGCATCATTAATTGAAAGGACCTCTCCAAAACCCTTTTTACGGATAAGGAAACTTTTGCATGAAAAGGCCAACATTGGACTGCTTGTTTTTCATCATCTACATTTGATTGATAGGCTCGCTCTAGTAAACTCTCATACGTTTTATAATAGTTTATCAGCAATTCGGCACATACTCCCGTCCCTTCATGGAAAGCACCTACAAGCAAATGAATCGGTTCCACAATCCCAGATGATTCTAAAACTGCTAATTCGGCATGTCGAAAAATCCTCTTACACCGATTCGTAAATTTCATTGTTTCAGAAATCATGATTTCCCCTTTCAAATAAGTGTTTTAATTAAGAGTATTCAACCAATTAACAGCATCTAAGACGTCCTGAGCAATATAATCAGGTGTTACTTCTGCCCATTTCCCAAAATATTGCTTTCGGCAATAGCGATCATAGGCATCATAACCTGCACCAGTTTTCACTAAAACCTTCAAGCACCCCACTTCATGCGCAGCCATTAAGTCTGTCCAGCGATCTCCGATGACGACACACTTTTCTAAATCTAATTGATGTTCATCTGCTGCTTTTTCAAGCAGTCCTGATGCAGGTTTTCTGCAAAGACAACTTGCATCAGGACGATGTGGGCAAAGGTAGACGGCATCAAAACCAAAACCTTTAAGCTCTTTATGAAACGCTCTTTCCGTACTCTTCCCTGCCGCAATTCCAGGTTGGTTTGTGAAAGAGTAAATCGGGATCCCATCTTCTTTTAAACGTTCTATAGCTTTCACTGCATTTGGATATAATTCAAATTCACCAGGAAACACAACCTGATCATGTCCCCCGATCGTTCCATCCCGATCTAGAAAAACAGCTTGAATCCATTTACTCATTTTGAACTTCCTCCCCCCAGGGTCCGATCATTGTACAGCATTTTCATATGTTCCTTTGATAATTTTAATAAGGGAAATTGTTCGCTTCGGATGAGATCTTCCATGTGGTCTGCTTCTTTCCATGCCAACTGATATAAATCCTTATCAAGGATACCGTTTTCTAACGCTTCCTCAAGTTCATCCTCGTCTTTCAGAAAAATTTCTCCTGATGGCAAAACGACAATGTCCAGAAATAAATCATCCATCCAAGGCCGATCGTTTTCTATGCCAATTTCTTTACAAATATCAATATACCACTGGACAATTTCACCTTTAGCATTGAACATGGTGGTTAAGGAATAATGCTGATCTTTCGGAAAATGCTGAAGCCAACAATACCCATCATCCACAATACAAACTCGTGTATCACCATACTGGACAAAAGATGGTTCTGTCACCTTGCGAATCTGTAACAGTGTGATGCTCCCTGTGAATTCGTCTGAATCTAAAAATATTTGACGAAACTCTCGATTAAGAACACGTTTCCACCCAGCACGGTCACCATATTTTCGTTTTAGCATTCTTCCCCTCCATTTTTATCCTTTCCCATCGAAAATCCGGCAAAGAGTAAGCCGCCATATGGCTGTAAGATCGTTTCGACAAATTGAATGATACTATCCTTCTCATTCTTTTGATAAAAAGTTTCAAGGGCCGCTATTAAATCTTTTGCAAGCTCTTCATCAAAATTTTTCAATGCTCGAATCGTCCATTTCGATGAGTCAATCCATTGACGATTCATTCGTAGAATAAATTCTATCGTTAAATCAGCAAGTGTGTTGACGAGAAAAATAGCTTCTTCTCGTTTGACACAGCCTTTAAGATCATCCAATACATCGGTTAAAAAATAGCGCTTCATTTCGATCGTTTCGCTTGACCATTTTTCTGGCCCCTTCTTTAATAATTCATTTGCTTCTTGTTTAATCGTTATTAAAATATTGGCATCCCTAACGATAATCCCTTCTGACACCATTTTAGGCATACTAGGTTTCGCTCGTTTGCAATCGCTCTCAAAAAATTCTTTATAAGACGTAAAGTTATGAACAAAACATTCAATATACCAGCCAAAATCAATAAATGACTCGCGATAGGAGGATCTGAGCTCCTTATCAAAAACCACAATATCTAAATCTGACGTAGAAGTTGCTTCCCCACGCACTACACTTCCTGCCAATAGTGCAGCCTGGCAATTCGGAAAGTGTTTTTCGATGACAAGTTGAGCAGCCATTTCAGGGACTGGACGTGAAGAGGTTTCCATAAACTCTTCCCCTTTCCTATTAACCTTTCAGTAATAAATCTTTAATAGCTCTACTGTTCCATTTATATTAATAATTTTATTATGGCCCAATTTTCGACCTTTCGTGTTTGGCTATTTCCGTTAATATTTCTTCTGTTATAGGGATTCCAAATTCTTTAAGTGCCATTAAGACAGCACCTGCTACAGGTGATAATATTGGCTCTACCACTTGATATTGCTTATTAGAGCCTTTTTGCAGTATATCTGTTAACTGGCCAAGAAAATAAGGACTTCGTACCACACTACCGACAAATGAAACTTTGACCCTCTCTTCCTTAAAATATTGGCCAATTAATCGGATACCTGTCTCTAAAGTAAGGATAGCTTCATCGCAAACACGCTTTGCCAATGGTCGATTATGAGCAGCAGCCCTCGTTACGATGGGAGCCATTAATCCAAATTGACGATCTCTCTCAACTTTGTCCATATAAAAATGATGTAAATGAAGCTCTCGTAATTCATCTATACCTTCTACTTGCCAAAACCGCAGTACTTCTTGTATCAATGCCTTGTCCTCAAATTGTACTTGGTCCGCCAAAATAGAATGAACAGCTTGATAAGATAAATATCGTGCAGCCGTTGGGGCATAATGTCCAAAAGTAGAATTAAATAACACTTCCCCTTTTTCTGTATAGCCCATCACAATAGACCCCGTACCTGAAACCACCATAATTCCTGGATCAAATAAAAAAGCACCAATATGGCCTACTTCGGAATCATTCATAATCCGATGTGGACAAGACATCCCATCAATATAAAGAAGAGATTTTGCTAAAGGAAGGTCTTCTTTTTGTTGATAACATGGAAGGCCAGCCGCTACATAACAGACATCCTCTAGCGACCTTTCAGCGGTAGACAATGCTCCTAAGATGGCCATTTGAATATTTTCCTTTGCTGTAGGATCCCGATAAGGATGTGCACTGCCTGATTCTTGATAGGCTAGAACATGTCCTTGCAAGTCCGCCACCATGGCACGAGTATTCGTTCCCCCACCTTCTAATCCAATCACACAAGCCCTAATCATTTGCTTTTCTCCATTCATTTTTTCTTTTGTTTCTTCCAAGACATTTGTAAAATAAAAATTTAATAACCAATTTACCTTGCCATTTTCCTCAACTTCACTTTTCATCATGTATCCACTACTCTACTTTACATTTCTCTTTCGAAAAATTACCCAAAGGATTTAAAAAATACCAAAAGCTACAAATTCCACCACGATATCCAGAAATATTTTCTATTCCATTTTCCTTACAAATATCGATATATCACTTCACCTTTGTCATCGAACATAGTCGTCAAGGAATAATGTTGATCCTTTGGAAAATACTAAGCCAACAATAGCCATCATCCACAATACAAACCTGTTTATCTTCACTACTGAACAACGGATGATCCTTTTACTTTATGAATCCGCAACAATGTGATATTCCGTATGAATTCATGCGAATCAAGAAACAATTGGCAAAACTCCTTATCTAGAACTTGCTTCCATCCAGCACGATCACCATATTTTCGTTTTATCATTCTTCCCTTCCATTTTTATCCTTCCCAATATTTCCCCAACACCAGTTGAGTGGTCTTTGATGGTGAACACCTATTGATCATCTCCCTCTAGAAATTTCATGCACGCTACAACTTTTCACCTATATATTTCTCTAAGAGGTTTATGAAATCATCCCAATTTTTCGGGTAATCATTGCTCCCACTTATTCTTACGCTTTGATTATCGGGATAATCAATCGTAATCCCCCACTGGATTCCATCTAAGACACTAAGGTCATCATAATCATCTTTCCATTTCTCCATTTTCAATTGGACTAATTCTCCCAGTAATTCATCCCATTTTTCGTCACTTAATGGAATGAATTTTAGTTTTTGTCCTTCATCGAGTTCGTTAACAGTCACCTCTTTGATATCTAATGATCCATGTCCAAGCTTACTTAAACCATATTTAATCGATTTGTCTTCGTCACTAGCATCAATATAGACATAGTGTGAATCATCATTGTATCCTCCCTTTGAAAATTCCAATGTTGTCATTTCCTCAATTGGAGGAATACGGCCACAAGCACTTAAGCCAATGATAACAAGATACACAGTGAAACACTTCAAGAAACGTATCATTTTACCACTCCTTAGACCTGATTATCCTATTACTTAGTCCCTCCTTTTTCCATTTCACTATTACGAAAAATCGACCAAAGCAATAGAAAGATCAAAAAAGCAACGAACTCCAGTGATAAAAGATACCATGGATAGGGTCCTAAATAATCCAATAAGCTCCCCCCGGTAGGCTTAGCCCTTAGAAACATGTAGTTTCCTCGAAATAACCAATTGACTAAAAACACAATAGGTAGAATCAAGTTTAAGAGTATCATTGTTTTAACAATACCTATAAAGGTTGGACGATAGCCTTTATACCAAGTAAAATAGCAAGCTGTTAGAATAATACCAAAATGGGTATAAAAGAAATGAAAATAACGAAAATGAGGAAAACTAAGCTCTAAATCTGGTGTCATGATCGCCTGTAAGGCTCCACCAATCCCAGCATAAAAAACAAAATCATATAAATGCCTACTTCCTGTCCATAAGAGTACAATCGTGAGGATCAGACTAATGCTGCATAATTCTAACGGCAACGAATAACTAACATCCCAACGCTCCGTTTTCCACATCCACGTTTGGTAAAGTAACTCCATGATCAATAGTGATAAAGCATAAAATTTCTCTATCGGCTCAATACCACCCCACTTATTTCGCATTAAAAATAGAATATAAATGATGACAAAACCGATTATAACAGCTACAATATGCGCTGTAGAAAAGATAACAAATGAGGGCTCATTCGTAAAATTCAACTGTTCTCCCCCATTCCGTATTAAAGGATTGATAAAGGTTTTTCCTCCATCACTTGTCTAAAAGAACTCATCCAAAAGTTGATAAAAATCTATTTTTTCTTCATCTACTTCCTCTATTCCATATTCCTTCAAAAAGAGCGAGATAAGTTGGTCACCAAAATTATAGGCAATACTTCGAACAGCTAAAGCGATATCCTGATAACGATCAGCGACTCCCGCTCTTCCCAGATCAATAAAACCACTGACTTCATTGTGGTGAAGGATAATATTTGGCAGGCAATAATCCCCATGGGTAAAAACAAGGTCCTCATCCTTAGGTCGTTTTTCAAGCAGTTCTTGAAAAAGCTCCTCTGCATTCTTCCCTTTCCGTTCTTCATCCAAATCTTCTAGATCGACAAGGTTTTTATTTACTCTTTCCCTTGCTTCTTGTATTGTTACGGCTAAAGTACGTTGAAAAGGACAGTGTTCTACGGAAATACTATGTATCTCCCTTAATCCTTTTGCCAATAGTTTAATTACATGCGGAAGATTGGTATTATGTGAAGAGTCAGATGCATCAATGCCTTTAATTTCCGTCATTAATAAATATTCCTTTTTATCATCTTCGCCATAATAGAGTACCTCTGGCACGGCTAATTTTCCTTGAAGCCATTCCATCTTCTCTTGCTCAATTTGTAATGGTTCAATAGCATTGATTGCCTGTGTTTTCAAGTAAAGTGAGTGACTCTCCTTTTTCAATAAAAATGTACTGGCTTCCGAATGACCAATGGTAACCTGTTGCCACGTATAGCCCGTGATGATTCGCTCTAATTTTTTGGGGTCGCTCTGCATATTCTCACCTCGATATCATCCTTGCCCCTAAATATCCCTTTTCATTTTCAATTCAAATGCTGGTTTCGTAACATAGTCCATATACTGAACTGATCCATCAAAATCCAAATAGGCTTGGAAACGGGTACGAATGGCTGGGGCTTCGATCATATCCAAAACTTGTTCCTTCGCAACCCAGCGATTATCCGTTGTTTCCTCCGAAGTGGCTAGTTCTCCCCCTACGGGCTTGCAGACAAAATCAAACATCACCTTTGTCGGGACATCTGTAACACCGTCATACCATTTATGCATTCCAGTATTAGAATGTACACCAATTAAATGCGACACAATCGTATCAATTCCACTTTCTTCCTTGATCTCTCTCGTCACTGCGTTAATCACATTTTCTCCGACTTCCACTTGTCCCCCTGGATACACCCAGCCACCGTGATGTGTTTTAACAAGGAGAATATTCCCTTGATCATCTTCCACGATCCCACCTGCGGCAACAATATGTGTTGGCATTTCCATTGTCTCTCCACCCTTCTTTGGACTTACTCTTTATTATTCTAGAAGGTGACTAAATTAACCTGCCAGTTGATTAGGGAAAAGATGTTCTAAATCTTCCATGAATGCTCAGGATAAGGGAAATTCCTTTACTATTTCTACAACCTCAATCTTGCCATCTATCAACGTTTCAACCAATTGCTTTTTACCAAGTTTATTAGGTTTATTACTCCAGTAGTAATCTGCATTTCTTTCATTTTCTTCGGCATTATCAGTTCCATCAAATACATTATACGCATCACCATCAAACACTTTACCGTCTGTTTGTAACTTAACGATTTGATAAACTTTCCTACCACTATTGATAAATGAATTAGCCCACATTTCTGCACCTGATAAAGTTTTTGAGGTGTATAAACATGACATTCTGGAAGGATAGTTTGGATATTTTTCCTGTCTAACCTTTTCCAACGCTAATTCTCTATAGGTCCTAACAGTCCAGTATTCCAAATTTGAAAGTATAAATTTCGAATCACTATCAATAGGCTTATCTCCATCTAATATATTTTTGCAAGCCATTACTCGATTATAAACGCCATTAAAATGGTTATTATCAAAAATTATGATTTGTCCAAGCTTCATAGGCTTTTCGGTCACTACATGATACAAATAAATTTCAGCCACTCTTATTCTCCCTTCTTTTATTGCTCAGCAAGTGAAACTTGGCTTACTGTCAGGAATGATTTCTGGGTATCATCATGTAGCAATTGCTACAAGCAATTCTCAGTAAGCTGATAACGTTAATCTATAAGACTATTAAGAATTGGGTCTCGTTTACATAACTGTTTCACCTAACATTAAGACCCGTAATTGTTCCTCGGGGAGCTGCCGCTTTTCCCATTCACGATATAAGCGCTCCAATGCCTCAGGACCTGTGTCATCCGCTAAGCGATAAGCGCCATAATGCATCGGCACAAACGTTTTAGCTTGTAGCTCAAGAAACGCTTTCACACTATCTTCCGGATTAATATGGGAATCTTTCATAAACCACTCAGGCTCATAAGCGCCAATTGGCATAAACACCGTATCAATCTTAAAGCGTTCACCAATCTCTTTAAAGCCGGGGAAATACCCAGTATCCCCTACAAAATACATCGTTTCCTCATCACTTTGAAAAATAAATCCACCCCAATGGGAAGTATTCGTATCTGTGAGTGTTCTCCGTGTCCAATGTTGTGCTGGGACAAAGTGGATCGTAAGTCCTTTATGATCTACACTTTCCCACCAGCTCATCTCTGTTACTTGGCGGTATCCTTTTCGTAAAAATATTGATTTCAACCCTTCTGGCACTATATAATGTGGATCCCCTTTCAATTTTTTCAACGTGGGAAAATCCAAGTGATCATAGTGTCCATGGGAGATAACGACTATATCTATTTCAGGCATATCTGCAAGCGGGATTCCCGGCTCTGTCAATCTTTTTTGGAAACCCATCCGTTTCGCCCAGACAGGGTCAGTTAAAATATTCAGTCCATTTAACTGGATGAGAAACGTAGAATGCCCAACCCATGTATAAGACGTACTACTTCTGTTTTCCTTGATCTTTTCAATTTGTTTATTTGGACATTGCTCAATATTGACGGATAAATCCTTTACCTTGCTACGTCGTTCTTTCGTCCACTTCATCATTTCTCGAAACGACTTCGTGTTTGTCACATTATTTAAGTTCTCATATCTTTTTTTCATAAACTCACCCAAGATTAATTCTTTTGGAAAAATTATAACAACAATCATACCAGTGAACAATCCATATACTTATAACCACTTAAATAAGACCGCAAGACAAATGTAGTCAAAGCGGTCTTATCCATTCTATGGAGTTAAAAAGTTCTCAGTAAAATAAGGTTGTCTCTCTTGATTAAAATCAACGCCAACTCCCAATGCTTCAAAATCCTTTTGCAGGATATTTTTTCGGTGACCAGGTGAATTCATTAATCCTTCATGGGCGAAAATACTACTAAATTGTCCCATCGCAATATTTTCACCAGCCATTTGATAGAAAATAGCATCTTCTTCCATGCGGTCAAATGGTGATTTCCCGTCAAGATTCGTATGATTAAAATAACCATTTTCGGCCATATCTGCGCTGTGCCCACGTGCTGTTTTCCTCACGTCTTCATCCCAGTCAAGGATAGGAAGACCGTTTTTGACTCTTGCAGCATTCGTTAAGTCAAACAACTGATATTCAAATCCCTCTTTCAACTCATCACTAGGCTCTCCATAAATTTGTTCTTTTTTTTGTTCAAGTTCTTCATTAATAATCAAAATTGCCGTTACAGTATTTTTTTCTTGTTGATCATAAAAGATCGTGACATACTGATCACCAATCAAGAAGAGATCATATTCATCATTTGAATTGAGTTGATAGGAAACCCAGCCTTTTCGAATATACTCCAATGGCTCATACTGACTAGCAAGAACAGTCTCCCTAGCTGTTCCATAGCGAACTCCTATAGAGGAGGAAATTAAATCTTGGTTTGTATATAACCCGGCTACTCGATCATTTTCATCATAAGCAACCATCAAAAAGTTCTGATACTGCTCATGATAAGCCACCCAATCTACACCATATTCATTTCGAGTTGAGCGCTGAGGGGCGCCGAGTTTCTTTTCCACTTCTGATCGCGCATGACCGATTTCAATATTATGAATAGAAAACGTTTGATCAGCTGGAGTTTTTAATTTCGGCTTTTCTGCAGGCTCTGATTTTGATTCTTGTGGTTCTTCTTGAGAGGAGGTTTTGAATAAGTCTTGAACCTTGTAGTGAAGTGACTCAATCGTTTCGTTTATTTTCGGATTTTCTTTAATCGAATTAAAATCTGCTTGTATTTTTCCAAAAACACCTGGCACACCAGATGCTTTTAAAGTTTCTCCATAAAAATGCCAAAATCCAAATCCAATGATTAGTAATAAAAGAATATTTCGTAATTTCGGCAAACTGACACTCCTGTCTTTATCCGGATTCTATATGTATATTGTAACAAAACTTTACGGATAGGGACAATGAGTATGAACATTTACCGGGATTTGCCAAAGAAATACAAACTACACGATCCAAATATCCCTTGGATCTACATTTTTGCTATTCCTTTGTGTTTTCGTACATCCAAACGCTTCTTGGATCTACGTTTTTCCTATTCCTTCGCGTTTTCGTACATCCAAACCCAATTTGGATCTACGTTTTTCTTACTCCTTCGCATTTTCGTACACCCAAGCACACTTTGGATCTACGTTTTTCTTACTCCTTCGCATTTTCGTACATCCAAACCCAATTTGGATCTACGTTTTTGCTGTTCCTTCGCATTTTCGTACATCCAAACACACTTTGGATCTACGTTTTTGCTGTTCCTTCGAGTTTTCATAGATCCAAACCCCGCTTTAAGTCTACATTTTTGCGATTTTTCAGGTGTCTCGTACATATGAAATTCTTGATACGTTTTTTAATAAAGGGATTGTCGATCATTTGTGTAATCTCAAGCGTAATCACAAAAAATAGGTTTATGCCTGCTCTATTCCAAAATAAAAATAAATGTTTCATCGGAATTCCCTAAACCCTTATATTATAGTCAGTCATGATGCCTAAACTTCTCACCTACTACACCGATTAAAGGAGGAATTTCATGATGCGTTCTTTGTTGTCCTTCAAGTGGAACCTCTTTTGGAATCGTTAATTCCTTGATGGAAAGTAAGTGAAATCCTGTGGAAATAAAGGAATTGATATAGTTTTCCAAAGGTCGATGGTACGCACCTAATGTCCCACGTATCGTTCCTTTCCCATCTGATTTCCACCATTGTTCCGAATATTTTTTTATAATCCTTGTTCCATTTTCAAGCGTTTCACTATAGGGAGCCTGAAAACATGGGTGTGTAATCACCCAAATCATCTTTCCTTTCATTTTTAAAATGCGATGAGCCGATCGGAACACTTTTTGAAAGTCAGGCAAATCCATAAGCATCAAATTTGAAACAACAAAATCATATTCATTTTCAGAAATACTATTTAATTCCCGCGCATCATCCTGAATCCAGTGAATGGCATCAGCATGAGGAGAAGACCGAGCGATTTCCAATAATTTTTGACTAATATCTACACCAGTGATAAGTCCACCTTTTTCCATTAAGCGGCGGCTCAACTCTCCTTGCCCACATCCTACATCACAAATTTTCAATCCGGTGATTTCCCCGATTTGCTTCAATATAAATTGAAAACTCAGCTCATTAATAGGCAAGCGCTTACGAATTAAGTGATGATAAGTCTCTGCGAATGCATCATACCCCGCCATTCTCCTCCCCCTTATAGTTATTTCACCCGATCTCCAAAAACAATATGCCAATGCAAATGCTTAGACTCTTGATAAGCGCCAAGATTGGTGATTACGCGACAAGCCCCATACTCCGTTTCCATTTTTCTTGCAACTTTTTTTACAACACCTAATAACTCTAACAATACATCATCATCATCTATTGTTATAAAAGATGGGATATGCTTTTTAGGAATGGCCACAATATGGACTTGATAAAAGGGTCTTGTATGATAATAGGCTAAGACATTTTCTGTTTCATAGACTTTCTCTACTTGTGTTTTCCCACTTAAAACTTCATCGCAATAGAAATCATTGGTCATTGTATTTTTTCTCCTTTTTCATGAAGCCTTGTCTTCAACTGATAGTTCGGCTTCATTTCCCATGTCTCATACGGTACAAAGCCTTTCGCCTTCATCGCATCCAGTGTCCGAGACCTTTGCTGTGGGCGTGTAATATATTGTCCAATATTCTCTTCGTGAATCGAAATATAACGCGCTTCCAGGATCTCTTCTGGTTGCGGACAGATTTCCCCACTCACATACTCCCCTCTAAAAACTACACCCAACGTGGCCTTCGTTTGATTAAAATAAAGTCCTGTAACGCCAAGCGGACGAATCGTCACCCCGGTCTCTTCCAAAAATTCTCGGCAAACCGCCTCATCCAGTGGCTCCCCCACCTCAACATTGCCGCCCGGCATTTCCCATGTATCTGACCGCCAGTGTGTTCGTACGAGTAAAACCTCCCCCTTCTCATTCGTCACATACGCCGACACCGCAATCGTTTGCTTTGGTGGTTCATAAGTCATCCCTTATGCCCCCTCTATTTTTTATTCCAAAAAAATCCCATAGCGATAAAGCCCACACCCAGACCGATCATCGAACCGGCTCCTGTTTTATCAAATAAAAGTCCTAACCCTACCCCAAGAATAATACAACCAATGAAAACAACGCCACCTCGTTCATAATTCATCCTAGTCACTCTCCCTTATATGATCCTTCTACTAATATCTCCTTCACCTCTTGTAAACTTTCGATCGTAAAAGCTGGACGAATTCCTTTGTCAAGTGAAAGCCCTTTGCGATTATAAAAACAAAAGTCGATCCCGGCGTTGACAGAACCATTGTAATCATCGAGCAAGGAATCCCCGATGAATAATGCCTCTGCATGATTGATATTTAGTTGATTAAGAGCTGTTTCAAATATTTCCCTATTCGGCTTCCAATAGCCCACTTCATCTGAAATAATCAATTCATCAAAATAACCCATATTCCGCGCTACACCTACCACGCAAAATTTTTTCTGAAAAGCCCACTGTCATAAAGGCAACCGATCATTGCTCTTATGACAGTGTTTTATAAATAATGACAGCACACAACATATAT